>JAICVS010000254.1 GCA_025935195.1 Ktedonobacterales bacterium | reverse complement strand
GCTGGCGCGCATCGAGCGCGCCTTCACCGACGCCGCCGCGGAGCTGGGCGGCCGCGCCGAGGTCGCCTTCGACCCCCACTGCGATGGCTACACCGTAGACCCCGGCGAGCCATTGCTGCGCGCGTACGCCGCCGCCTGCGCGGCGCGCGGGCTGCCCTTCCGCACCATGACCACCTTCATCGGCAGCGACGCCAGCGCCCTGCGCCCCCATGTGCGTGTCCTCACCATCTCCACCGGCGCGATGGACGAGCACACCGCCGCCGAGTGGATTGCGCTCGCCCCACTGGCCGATCTCACCGAGACGGCGATCACCCTCCTCAGTACCTCTCGCGTGACCTAGTTGCCGTGCCGCCCATCGGCTGGTACAATGGCCGGGCATCCGCGGACCCTGCTGACGTATGGCCCGCCGCGATGCGGCATCCGAGGCGATTCGGCTGCCAATGGCCCCGAAATGGCTCGATAGGTGGCGAGGAGGTGGCGGCGATGCAACCAGGACAGCCGGGCAATCCAGGCGACCCGCGCGTGACGCGCCGCGTGCCCGCGATGCAGCCGGGGCCGCAGCCCGCCTTCGAGCTGCCTGTGCTGCCCGATACCTCCGCCACAGCCGCCACGGCCGCGCAGATGGCACAGATCGGCCAGATGAGCGGACGCTACACGCCCGGACCAGCCGGCCGCATGCCCGCCTCGCTTGGCGTCTCCGCCATGACTGGTATGACCGGCGCGAACGCCATGAGCGGTATGACCGGCTCCGCGCCCGCCGTCGGCGTGCTGCCCTCGCGCTCCCTGCCCCCCTCGCCGTCCGTCCGCCCGCTGGCCGCGCAGCCCCTTGCCGCCGAACCGCCCGCCGATGGTGCCTTCGGCCCGCGCGAGCCGACGCTCACCCAGCGCATGCGCTCGCTCCAGCCGCCGGACGTCGCCCGCCAGGCGATGAGCGAGCTGGGCGTGCTGGCGCGCGAGCTGGCGACGCTGCCCGAAGCCCTGGAGGTCGCCGGCCTCGCCCGCACCCACCAGTCCGGCTACTTCGACTCCATCCGCCTCTATCTTGGGCTGACCCGCCAGGCGTGGGAGTCCGTCGCCGAGGAGCGGCTGGAGCAGAGCGGCGCCGACCCGGAGTACCGCCAGCGCGCCATCGCCGTCGCGCGGCGCGTGGGCCAGCTCCAGCAGGAGGCGCGCGCCGCCAGCGACAACGATCTCTTCCAACTGCCGCGCCGCCGCCCATTCTTGTGGACACGCCGCGTCGGTCTCGTCCGCGCCGGCCTCACCGCCTGGCAGGATCGCCTCTCACCCACACCGGACCCGCTAGAGATGGGCCGCGGCCTCTTCCTGCTGCGCGGCTTCCTCGGACTGGCATCCGCCGGCCGCACCGAGCTTTCACTGCTGGATCTGTTGACTGGCGCCCCAGTCGCGCTGCTCTCGCTGATTGGCCTCGGCTTCCTGCTGCTGCTGGCGCAGGCGCTGCTCGTTGGCACGGCGGCCACGGCCATCAGCATGGGCGTGGCGGCGCTGGTGAGCGGCGCGCTGCTCGTGCTCACCCTGCTGCTCGGCGTGAACGGCCCCGCGCCGGTCGGGCTGCTGCTGGGCGCATCGGTCTTCACGCCCACCCGCTCCACACGCAACGCCCGCCATGGCTCGGTGACGCTGGCAGGGCTGTTACGTGGCTGGTGGCTCGCCATCGGTGGGCTGGGCGCCGCGCTGCTGCGGGCCGCGCTCTTGATCGGCGGCACGCTGATCGGCAGCGGCAATCCGATCGCGCCGCCCACAGACCTGCCGAGCGCGCTCGGCATCGGCGGGAGCCTGCTGGTGCTGGCGCTGATCCTGCCGGCGCTGATCAGCCTCGCGGCGCTGCTGGCGCTGGCGCTGCCCGTGCTGGTGGCGGCGGCGGCGCGCGGCGCTGCCGAGGTTGCCGGTGGCATCGCCTGGGTGCCGGCGGCGCGGCGCTACGCGCTGGAGCCGGGGCTGGCCGTGCTGGCCGCGCTAACCAGCCTGCTCGCCATCGTCGTCTGGCTCGCCACCAGCGCCCTCGGCTGGCAGAACGCCGCGCTGCTCTCTATTGAGGTCAACACGACGACCAGCTTCGCGCTCTCCGTGCGCGGCGTGCTGCTCCTCCTGGCGCTCGCGCTCCCCTACGCGCTGCTGATCGAGCTGCCCTATCGGCTCGGCATCCGTCACTGGCGCCGCTCGCTGATGCGCGACCTGGGCGCGCGCCGGCTCGATGTCGAGTCCCACGTGCGCCGGCTCTCGGCGGTGGACCCGCGCAGTGGCAACCAGGACACCAGCGAGGAGAACCTGCGCGCCATGCAGTACGACCTCGTGCTGCTCCAGTTCTACCAGGGCAAGATTGACGAGACCGAGCGCACTGGCGACGCCCCCTTCGGCCTGCGCGCGCTGCTCGTCGCCCTCATCGTCATCGCCCTCTGCGCGCTGCTGCTCGATGCCGGCGCCCGCCCGCTCGCCCAGCTCCTCGCCGGCGCGTCGTGAGCGGACCACTTATAGCTCCACACCCGCAAGGATTTGCCATCTTTCTTGCCGGGGTTTCCGCCAGCATAGTTCCAGCATAGTTACTGCATACGTCATGCTGGCCCCCATCCTGGCGAAGGGCGTGGAGGCGCATCTGCGCCTCCCGCCGAGCCAGCGCCGTCACCAGAGTATGATTCGCTCCTATGTCGGCATGACGGCGGGCGCACTTTTTGGCACTACAGTTTTGCTGACGTTTGGCACACCGCGATAGAGCGCCTGCGTGGTCACGCCGACGGTCCCCCAGAGCGTCGCCGCCAGCATCACCATCCAGAGGCGCCCGCCAGCCCTGCGCGAAACGGCCGCCGGAGTCGCGGTTGCGGTAGAAACAGGTTGCATGAAAAAGCCATCCCCCCGAAGCGCGAAATGCAAAGTACGGCATGAAATCGGGACGGGATGGCCGGCGTGCCAGGTGGCACGCATGATCGGCGCACGCCATTTGCCGCGCCGGGAGATGTGCTACGAGGGGCCGTCCCACCTTAGAGCAACTTGCGAAAAGCAGAGGCAGACGTCGGCACGGAATGTGCGGGGCAGACAGGCATGCGAGCCTATTCGACCGATCTCAAAGAACGCTTGGTGCGCGCGGTGGCCAACGGTCAGCCCATGCGAGAAGCCGCGCGCCGCTTTGGGGTAGCCGTGACGACGGTGAAACGCGCGGTGGTGCAGCAGCGCGAGACGGGGTCGCTCGCGCGCAAGCCGATCCCGGGTCGCCCGCGCGAGATCCGCGGCGAGCAGGAGGCGATCTTGTTGGCCCGGCTGCAGGCCGAACCCGATGCGACCGTGCTGGAGCATTGCGCCTGGTGGGCCGAGCAGCAGGGGCAGCAGCTCAGCGAGGTCACGATGTGGCGCGCGATCCGTCGGCTGGGCTGGACGCAGAAAAAAAGACGCTGGCAGCCAGCGAGCGCGACGAGGAAGCACGTACCGCGTGGCGGGAGGCAGTCGCCCACCTCGACCCACAGCAGTTCGTCTTTGTCGATGAGAGCGGCACGCACACGTCCTTGACCCGCCTCTACGG
>JAICVS010000042.1 GCA_025935195.1 Ktedonobacterales bacterium | reverse complement strand
GATGTCGGCGTACTCTTTGCCGTCCACACGCGCGGACCAATATGACGCGGCGCCCTTGTACGCGCATTCGCTGGTCGTCGCGGTTGGCTCCAGCAGCTCCGTGCGCACGTCTTCGCGCGGGATGTAGTAGCGCACGGGCAGCCCAGTCTCGAAGAGCACCAGCGGGCGCCGTGTCTCGGCGACGGTCACGCCGTTCAGCTCGACGCGCACGTGGCGCGTGCTGTGGCGGGTGTCCACCAGCTTGTACGGGTCGCGGGCGTGGGCGAAGGCGCGCTCGTCCTCCTCGTACCAGGCGTCCATGTGCGTCCAGTAGAAGGCTATATAGCCTTTCATGTCAGGCGCACCGGCCGGGGGATCGTCGTAGCTCCACGCCGCATTTTCCTCTGTCTTGCCGCCCGCGCGCACGGTGTACCAGGCCGCCGCGCCTTTGAGCGGCGAGGTCGAGCTGTGGTCCGTGCGCTCCAGCCGGTCCATGCGCACGTCATCCATCGGGAAGTAGAAGACCGGCAGCCGCCCCGCTTCGTGCAGCAGCATGACACGCCGGCTGTCGGCCACGGTCTCGCCGCCCAGCTCGACGCGCACGCGCCGCGGGCTTTGTTCCCAGCGGAACCCCTCGCGCAGCGCTGGCGACGCCAGCGGGCCGATGGAGATGTCTTCGAGATGCCCTGCCATGTGTCCCTCCCGCGCTTGCGCGCCGCTGCTGCGCTCCACACGCATTCTCACCAGAGTGTGGCGCGCAACCGGCGCGCGGGTCAACCGTCAGGTGAGAGGAGATTGACCGCACCGGTCAGGATAATGTTGACAGGGATGGTCACCATTGCCGTTTTTGCCGTTTTTTACAAGCGTTTCACGCCGTAGATCGCAACAAGTGCCGAATTCAAGCGGATTTGCCGGGATTGGCAACGTGACATTGCGCGTTATGGGCGGCAAAAACGGCAAGAAGTGGCACGATCTGGCAACGATTCGTTGCCGTTTTCGTGTCGAGACATTGCCGTGTCTGTGTATCACGCCTCCCCGCCTCCATTCATCCCCGCCTTCGCGGCCCCGCGCCGATCACCAGCATCCTCACAACGCGGCAGGATTATTATGAAACATGATTTCTATTTCGTCAACGAGGGATGTCTGTGGCGAGACGGCGGGATGACACGGCGCATGCTCCCCTGGTGCGCGGGCGGGCGGAGTGGGTATAGTGTTGGACATACGCCGCGTGAGCAACATGAGCAGGGAGCGGCGCGGCGCTGAGGAGGGCAGAGTTATGAGCATGCCGGATGCGGGGCGGCTGCTGGATGCGCTGTTCACGACGGAGCGCATGCGGGCGATCTTCTCCGATCAGGGGCGCGTGCGGGGGATGCTCGACTTCGAGGCGGCGCTGGCGCGGGCGGAGGCGCGTGTGGGCGTCATCCCAGCGCCGGCGGCGGAGGCGATTGCGGCCCGCTGCCACGCGGAGCTGTTCGACATGGCCGCGCTGGCTCAGGGCATAGCGCTGTCCGGCAACCCCGCCATCCCGCTGGTGCGCACGCTGACGGCGCTGGTCGCGCGGGACGATGCGGAGGCGGCCGGGTACGTTCACTGGGGGGCGACCAGCCAGGACGCGATGGACACGGGGCTGGCGCTGCAACTGCGCGACGCGCTGGACGCATTCGAGTCGGACCTCGCCCGCCTCTCCGGCGCGCTGGCGCGGATCGCTGAGACGCACACGCACACGCCACTGGCCGGGCGCACCTGGCTGCAACAGGCGGTTCCCGTCACCTTCGGATTGAAGGCGGCGGGTTGGCTGAGCGCCGTCGAGCGGGAGCGGGAGCGCGTGCGAGAGCTGCGGCCGCGCGCGCTGGTGATCCAGTGCGGCGGGGCGGCGGGCACGCTGGCGGCGCTTGGCGATCGGGGGCTGGATGTGGCGGCGGCGCTGGCCGAGGAGCTGCGGCTGGGGCTGCCCGATCTGCCCTGGCACACCCAGCGCGACCGTGTGGCGGAGGTGGCAACGACGCTGGGGCTGCTGGTGGGGACGTTGGGCAAGATGGCGCGCGATCTCGCGCTGCTGGCGCAGACGGAGGTGGGCGAGGCGCGCGAGCCGGATGCGCCTGGGCGCGGCGGCTCTTCGACGATGCCACAGAAGCGCAATCCAGTGGCGGCATCAGTCGCGCTGGCGGCGGCTGTTCGCGTGCCGGCGCTGGTCTCGGTGATGCTGACGGCGATGACGCAGGAGCACGAGCGCGGGCTGGGGGGATGGCAGGCCGAGTGGGAGACGCTGCCGGAGATCTGCGCGCTGGCGGCGGGCGCGCTGGAGCAGATGGCGCGGACGATGGAGGGCCTGGAGGTTGACACGGCGCGCATGCGGGCGAACCTCGATCTGAGCGACGGGCTGATCCTGGCAGAGGCGGCGGCGATGGCGCTCGCCCGGCATATGGGCCGCGCGCGGGCGCACGCCCTGGTCGAGCGGGCGTCGCGCCAGGCCACCGAGCAGGGGCGCCAGCTGCGCGAGATATTGGCGGAGGATGCCGAGGTGCGCGCGCACCTCTCCGCTGAAGAGCTGGATCGCGCGTTTGATCCGGGCAACTATCTCGGCATAGCCGTGGAGCTGGTGGACCGCGCGCTGGCGGCGCGAGCCGAGCGGGAGGCGGGGGCATGATGGAGTTTTCCTTTTCATAACCGAATGGCGTTGCGGTGGTGTCGTGCGTCGGCCTCCCGGCATGAATGCCGGAGCTCATCCCGGCCTCGCAGCGGTCAGGGTAATGGCAACAACCTAGAGCAAATCCGTATCCGATGAGGCGAATAATGGAAAGGAGCGGGAGTGATGCCTGTCATCGCGGTGGATGGGGCGGGAGTGCACTATCGTGAAGATGGGCCGGCGGACGCGCCGGTGCTAGTGCTGTCCAATTCGCTGGGGACGGACCTGACGATGTGGGAGCCGCAGATGGCGGACTTCGCGGGGCGGTTCCGCGTGCTGCGCTATGATACGCGCGGTCATGGCGCGTCGGCCGTCACGCCTGGACCGTACAGTATCGAGCGGCTGGGCCGCGATGTCCTCGGCCTGCTCGATGGATTGGGCATCAACCGTGTCCACTTCTGCGGTCTCTCGATGGGCGGCATGATCGGCATGTGGCTCGCCGTCCATGCGCCGGAGCGGATCGACCGGCTGGTGCTGTGCAACACGGCGGCGCTGCTCGGCCCGCGCGAGATGTGGGACGCGCGCATCGCGGCAGTCGAGAGCGGCGGCATGGCGGCAATTGCCACGGCGGGGCTGGCGCGCTGGTTCACGGAGCCTACGTTGCGGCGGCCGTCCGCGATGGTGGAGGTGCTACGGCGGGTGCTGCTGGCAACGTCACCGGAGGGCTATAGCGCGTGCTGCGCGGCCATCCGCGACATGGATCAGCGCGAGGCGATTGCGGCGGTGCGTGCGCTGACGCTGGTGATCGCGGGGACGCGGGATGTGGCGACGCCGCCAGCCGATGGGCAGTTCCTCGCCCAGCGCATCCCCGGCGCGCACTACGTGGAGTTGGACGCGGCGCATCTCTCGAACATCGAGGCGGCAGACCAGTTTACTGACGCGGTGCTGTCGTTTCTTGGTCAGTAGGAGGACGATGGAATGGATGAGCGCGAACGCTATGCGGCGGGTCTGACGACACGGCGGGCCGTGCTGGGAGACGCGCACGTGGATGCGGCTCTCACGAGTCGCGGCCCGTTCACGGAGGAGTTTCAGGAGCTGATCACGCGCTATGCCTGGGGCGAGATCTGGTCGCGGCCGGGGCTGCCGCGCCAGACGCGCAGCCTGCTCACGCTGGCGATGCTGGTGGCGCTCAACCGCGGCGAGGAGTTTCGGCTGCACGTACGTGGGGCGCTGCGCAACGGTGTGACGCGGGACGAGATCAAAGAAATGCTGCTGCAATCCGCGATCTACTGCGGTGTGCCGGCGGCGAATGTGGCGTTCCGCATGGCGGCGGAGGTGTTCGCTGAGACCGATGCGGGCGAGACAGTAGGCGACACGACCGGCTGATCTCGCATCCGGCGCCTACGTGGCCGTCTCGACCAAGTCTGGCGCGGGCGGCAGCGTGAACCAGAACGTGGCGCCGTGGCCGGGGACGCTCTCGACGCCTACGCGCCCATTGTGGCGCGTGACGATCTCACGCGCGATATAGAGGCCCAGACCCAGGCCGATGCCCGATCCGCTGCGCACCATGATGCCGGGTGTGCGGTGGAATCGCTCCCAGACGCGGTCGCTCTCCTCCGGCGGCAGGCCTGGCCCGTGGTCACGTACGCGCACGGCCGCCGCGCCATCCTCGGCGACGCCGACAGAGACCTCCACAGGCTGATCGCGGTGGGAATACTTGAGCGCGTTGGTGAGATAATTGGTGATGACCTGGGCGACGCGATCGGCGTCGGCGACGACCGGGACGGCGCGGCCGGTGGGTGGTGTGACGAGCGTGATAGTGCGGTTCGGATTGAGCAGGCGCTGCTCCTCCACCGTCTCGCGCGCGATGGCGACGAGGTCGCTGGGATCGCAGTGCAACTCGAGCCGGCCCGCCGCGATGCGTGAGACATCCACGAGGTCGTTGACCAGGCGCTCCTGGCGGTGGGATTGCTGTTCGATGCGCGCGACCAGCGACTCCAGCCGCGCGAGCAGGGCGGGGGAAGCGGCGGCGGCGGCGCTGGCGGCATCATCGCGGCGCGCGTCGCGCAGCGAGCGCAGCGCGATCTGCGCGTTGGCGCGTGTGGTGGTGAGGGGGGTGCGCAGCTCGTGGGCGGCGATGCCGAGGAAGTCATCCATGCGCCGGTTGGCCTCGGTGAGCGCGAGCACCTGCGCCTGGGCCGCGGCACGCTCGCGCAGCAGCCGCTCACGCTCCACCACCAGCGCGGCCAGCCGGGCGACCGCTCCGGCCAGTATGCGGTCATCCTCGGTGTACTCGTGAACCGCCTTGCCCGAATCGAGCGAGAGGGTGCCAATCAGGCGGTCGCCGATGCGCATGGGTGCCAGTAGTGCGGCGGTCGTGCCGAAGGAGGCATCAGCGCGCGGGGATGGCGTCGTGTCAATGGCAATCACCTCACCGGCGCTCAGTTTGCCGACGACATCCGCATCAAGAAACGCGGCCAGCGGCACACCGCGCAAGATGCCGTGCCACTGTTCTTCCTCGCCCGGTCCCAACCCGGCGACCGCAATCGGCACGAGCCGCCGATCATCGTCCACGCCGGCGATCGCCACGCGCGCGCAGTCGAGCACATCGCGGGCAAGCTCGGCCAGCTCACGCGCGGCAGGCGAGGGAGCGCCGGTAACTTCCACATGATCGTCCGTCTGGGGAACGGTGACGGCGGCTTCGGCCATCGCGAGGAGCGCGTCGAGCGCGCGGCGGGCGCGATGCTCCAGGCGCCGGCTCGCGCTCATATCGCGCAGGATGCCGACGGCCCCAATGATCGCGCCGCCGTCATCGCGGATGGGGGCGGCCGTGAGGTTGACGTCGATCAGGCGGCCATCCATACGGCGAAGAATGAGATCAAGCGCCTTCTCGCCTTTGATCACAGTTCCGTGCAGCGCATCGGTGATGGGGGTTGGCGGATGCGCGAGCGGCCGGCCGTCGCGGTCGCGCGGGGCGAGCAGCAGCGTGCGCTCCTCAACCGAAAGCGAGTCGTATTCTGGCAGGGCGTCGAGGGCGAGCAGCTCGCGGGCGGCGGTGTTCGCGCTGATGATCCGGCCCTCACGATCATAGACGAAGACGCCGTCGGCGATGGCCTGGAAGATGCCGTCGAGCTGGCCGGCGCGCTCGGCGGCGGCGCGCTCGGCGGCGCGCAGCGCCGTGATGTCGTGCGCGACGGCGACGGCGCCCTGTACCACGCCCGCCGAGTCCAGAATGGGCGCGGCGCTCGTCAGCATCACCTGCTCGCCGCCGTTCGCAGTGCGCGTGAGCATCTCGACGCCTGTGACCGTCTCACCGTGGAGCGCGCGCGCCACCGGGAGTTGCTCGCGCGGGAAGGGCTCGCCCGCCGGCGTGCGCAGGTCGTAGCTCGCCTGCACCTCATCCAGGCGTTCGCCGCCACGGTCAGGCCCCGCCTGGCTCCGCGCCGCGCGGTTGAGGCGCATGATGGCGCCGTCCGGGTCGAAGATGCTGATGCGGCTGGGAACGGTCTGGATGATGGCCTCAAGCTGGGCGGCACGCGCCTGCGCCTGCGCGCGCGTTGCCTCGGCTTCGGCATACACATCCTCGATCTGCGCGCGGAGAAGCTGCTCGCGCAGTAGCACCTCCTCGCGCCGGGTGCGATGGTCGTAGTAGGCGGTCACGTCGCGGCCGACGGCGAGCGCGCCGATGATCGCGCCATCCGCGCCCTGGATGGGGGCGCCGGTGAAGCTGAAGACCAGCTCGCGCCCATCCAGCACGGTGACACGCGCGACCAGTGGGTCCGCGCCGGTGATCGTCTCGCCGGCGAGCAGGCGTGTGAGATGCCAGGACTCGGCGGGGAGGGGGGAGCCGTCCAGATCACGCGGCTTGAGCAAGGCGATGCGCTGGTCAGGCGGCAGCGCAGCGAAGCTCGGCACGGCATCGAGGGCAAACAGACGCCGGGCGGCCGGGCCAGTGTGCGCGATGCGGCCGCGCGCGTCATAGAGGAACGCCGCGTCTGGTAGGGCATCTATCACGGCGGCGACTGGCAGGTCGAGCAGGTGAGCGGCCGTGTGGGTGGATTCGAGGCTGATGTCGGAGCCTTTGCGTCTGGTCGGGGGCTTATTCACCATGCGATCCTAGCACATTTCATGTCATGTGGCGGCGATTTCGACATCCGCGCCGACCTTTGCTGGCCTTCAAGGATGTGGCGGCAATCCATGACTCAGCGGCACGGGGCGTGCCAGCTTGCCCGGATATACCAGGCGTGCGGGCGCTCCACTCCCTGCCAGCCTTCATGCGGAGTGCATGGGAGTGGGGATGCGCAGCTCTTCGAAGATACAACGCGCCGCGTTGTGGCCGGGTATCCCGCTCACGGCGCCGCCGCGCACGGCGGCCGCGCCGCACAGGTACACGCGCTCGTGCGCGGTCTCCACGCCCCAGCCGCCGGATGCCGCCGCGTCGTCCGCGAAGAACCATGATAAGGCGCTGTGGAAGATGTTGCCGCGGTTGAGGGCGAGGTCGCGCTCCAGGTCTTGCGGCAGCTTGATCTCGACGCAGGGGGTGCCATTGGCATCTACCGCCAGGCAGTCCGCGATTGGCTCGGCCAGCCAGTGATCCAGCCCACGCAGGTAGCGCCGCAGCAGCTCGGCGCGCGCCGTGCTGGCGTCGCGCTCGAAGAGGCGGTACGGCGCATCGAGGCCGAAGAGCGTCAGCGTATGGTAGCCGGAGGCGCGTAGATCGGGGCCGAGGATGCTGTCGTCGGTGAGCGTGTGGCAGTAGATCTCAGCGGGCGGACGGGCGGGCAACTCGCCGGCGGCGGCCTGCTGGTAGCTGGCGCGCATCTGCTCATACGACTCGTCAATGTGCAGCGTGCCGGCGAACGCCTCGCGCGGGTCAACGCCGGCTTTGAGCCGGGGCAGCCGGCGCAGTAGCATGTTGACCTTGCCGACCGAGCCTTCATCCGTGGGCGCGGGTGTGTAGGGTTGGCCGAGCAGGCGGGCGAACACCTGCGGTCCAGCGTTCACCAGCACGCGCGTCGCCGCGACGATCTGCTCCTGTCCCTCGTGCTGGAAGGAGACGCTGTGATGCGGCGTGCCGGGGTGGATGGCGTCCACGGGAGCGGCAGTGAGGAGGGTCGCGCCGCCACGGCGGCCGCTGGCGGCGAGCTCATCCACCAGCGCGCCCATGCCGCCGACCGGCACGCGCCACTCGCCGGTGCCGTTGCCGATGGTGTGGTAGATGAAGCAGCGGTTTTGTAGCAGCGTCGCGTCGTGTGGGTGGGTGAAGATGCCGATCTTAGCGTCGGTGAAGACCAGCCCGCGTAGCAGGTCGTCGCGCAGGTGGCGCTCGATCACCTCACCGAGCGGGCGCGCGACGAAGGCGTCCCAGGCGGCGCGCTCCAGCGGCGCGGCGAGTGATGCTTGCCACTGCGCCCGCGAGCGCAGCGGTTGCAGCAGGCTCGGCCAGACACGCGCGGCAAGCGCGCGCTCCAGTTCGAGCAGGGATTGATAGCCGCGCCAGTCGTCCGCGCCGGCCAGCGCCTCCACCGCCACGCGCGAGCGATCCTCATCCACGTTCGAGAGCAGCAGCGCGCCGGTTGCTCCCCCGCGCTCGAAGGGCGTGCAGGAGGCGATGGCGCGGCGGCGCGCGCTGAAGCGCAGGCCGAGGTCGGTGACGATGGCTTCCGGCAGCAGGCTGACCAGATACGAGTAGCGCGAGAGGCGCGCATCCATACCGGGGAAGATGGCGGCGGAGGAGGTGGCGCCGCCGAGGTGGTCGTCGCGCTCCAGCACGAGCACGGAGAGGCCGGCGTGCGCCAGGTAGCTCGCGGCGACCAGACCGTTGTGGCCGGCCCCCACGATTACAGCGTCGTAGTGCGTCTGGAAGCGCATGTATCGTCTCCCCCGGCCTCTCGTTCGACCTCAAAGCACCGCGCCATGAAGCCTTGGCGGCCCACCCTGGCGGCGCGCATTCCCGACACGTAGTGTACCTTGCCGGGCCAAGACGCGAGGCATCCAAAGCGATACGGGTGCGCGGCGAGGATCAGAGCGGCGAGGATGGGGACGCGGGCAGGTGGCGGCGGGCGGCGTAGCCAGATGCGGCGCAGATGAGGGCCGTCGCGCCGGCGACGAAGAAGGCGAGCTGGGTGCCGCCGCGCTCGGCGAGGCCGCCGGCAATCAGCGCGCCGAAGGGGCTGGAGCCGGCGAACAGGTAGCTGTAGAGGCCGGCGACGCGCCCTTGCAGGTAGCCGGGGGTGGCGAGCTGCACGAGCGCGTTGGTGTTGGAGGTGTAGAGGGTGTAACAGATGCCAGTGGCGAGCAGCAAGAGGATGGCGCCGGCGATGGTGCGCTGCGGGGCGAGCAGGAATTCGCCGAGGCCGAAGCCGGCGGCACTGATGAGCAGGATGCGCCAGGTGGCGCGGCCGACCGTCGCGGAGAGCAGCGCGCCGGCGAGCGCGCCCGCGCCGAAGCAGGCCGTGAGCAGCCCGTACACCTGGGCGCCCGCACCCAGGGTCTCGCTGGCGACGAGCGGCAGCAGCACGCTGAAGTTGATGCTCATGATGGCGATGAACGCGAAGATGGTGAGCGCCAGCCGCACGGTCGGCGTGCGCTGGGCGTAGCGCAGCCCCTCGACTGTGCCGCGCAGCACAGAGCGCTTCTCGCGCCGCTCGATGGGCAGCAGCTCCTCGACGCGCATCAGCAGCAGCGCGACGACGACGGCGACGTAGCTGACGGCGTCCAGGCTGAAGCAGACGCCGACGCCGAAGGCGGCGATGAGGATGCCGCCGATGCCGGGGCCGATGATGCGCGTGGCGTTGGCGACGCTGGAGTTGAGCGCGATGGCGTTGGGCAGTTCCTCGCGCCCGACCATCTGCACGATGAACGCCTGGCGGCTGGGGTTGTTGAGTACGAGGGTGAGGCCGCGCGCGGCGGCGATGGCGTACGCTTCCCAGAGCAGCACCACGTGGGCCAGCGTCAGCGCGGCCATGCCAGCGCTACAGATCGCGAGGGCGACCTGCGTCGCGATCAGGGTGGTGCGCTGGTCGAGGCGGTCGGTGATGGCGCCGCCGAAGAGGCCGAACACGGCGTACGGGCCGAACTGCCAGAAGGCGAGCATGCCAACGGCGAACGCGGAATGTGTGAGCTGGAGCACAAGCCAGGCCATGGCGGCGCTCTGCAGCCAGGTGCCGGTCTGGGAGAGGAACTGCCCCCAGAAGTAGAGGCGGTAGTTGCGGTGCAGGCGCAGGCTCGCGAAGGTACGGCCGCCGAAGGTCGCGCCGGTCTTGCCGGACGCGCCGGCGGGCGCGCGCACGCCGATCCTCATGACTCACCCTCCGTGAGTCGTCGCAGCGGGCCGATGGCGGCGGCGACAGCGGCGAGCTCGTCCGGGGTGAGGGCTTCGAGGTGGGCGGCGAGCCAGGCGGTGCGATGCGCGCGCAAGGTCTGGAGCATCTCCAGGCCGGCGGGGGTCAGTGTCAGGCCGACGCGGCGCAGATCAGTGGGGTTGCCGCGCGCGCGCGCGACCAGCCCCGCCGCTTCCAGCCGATCCACATGGCCGACGAGTGTGGGCGCGCTCATGTGCTCGCGGCGGGCCAGCTCGCTCAGGCCGACGCCCGGCGCGCGGTGCATGGCGGCTAGCAGGCTGGCCTGGGTGCTGGTGACGCCCAGCTCGTGCGCCTCGCCGCGCAGGAAGCGATGCAGACGCAGCAGCACGGGTCGAAGCTGGTTGGCGATGGCGAGCGCATCTGTCTCGGCGGTTGGGTTCGGCTCCGGCGCTGGTGAGGCGTCCGCGGACTGTCCGCTTGCGGGAGTGTCAGCTGCGTTGGGCATGAGGTTCCCTTCGTGCGACTGTGGGGAGTCCTTACCCCCCGGCCCCCTCTCCTCGCGAGGAGAGGGGGAGCCAGAGCGCGGCATGCGAGCGGTATTTTTATGAAGACGCCGGGATGGCCCGCCGCGCACGTTCATTCGTTTTCCTAACGATATGATACGGCGGCGGGCGCTGGCGTGTCCACTTCAGCACACGGGCTATGGTTGGGTCACGATTCCGGTGAGGAGATGCTTCTGCACTTTGCCGAGGGCGTTGCGCGGCAGGGCGTCTACGAAGACCACGCGGCGCGGCTTCTTGTAGCTGGCGAGGCGCTCGCGACAGTAGGCGGCGATCTCGCCGACGCTTGGACGGGCGCCATCTTTGGACACGATCACCGCGACGACCTGCTCGCCCAGGTCGGGGTCCGGCGCACCTACCACGGCGACCTCGGCCACCGCCGGATGCCCGGCCAGCGCCTCCTCCACCTCGCGCGGGTAGACGTTGTAGCCGCCGCTGATGATCAGCTCGCGGGCGCGGCCGGTGATGGTGAAGTAGCCGTCGTCGCTGACCGAGCCGAGATCGCCGGTCTTGAACCAGCCATCGGGGCCGAACGCTTCGGCGGTGGCGTCGGGGCGGTTCCAGTAGCCGGCAAAGACGTGGGGGCCGCGCACCTCGATCTCGCCGATGGCGCCCGGCGGCAGCGGCGCGCGCGTGCGCGCATCCACCACGCGCGCTTGCTGGCCGGGGAATGGGCCGCCGACGGTGCCGGGCCGGCGCTCGCCGTCGTGCGGGTTGGTCAGGTTCATGATCGTCTCGGTCATGCCGTAGCGTTCGAGGATGCTCCGGCCGAAGAGGCGCTCGAAGTCCGCGAAGACGCGCGGGCTGAGCGGGGCGGAGCCGGAGACGAACAGGCGCGGCAGGTGCGACGGCAGCGCGGCCGCGCCCTGGCGCTCGACTTCGGCCAGCAGCCGGCCGTACATGGTCGGCACGCCGAAGAAGAGCGTGATGGCGGGGTCGTCGCGCAGCATTGCCAGCACGTCGGCGGCATCGAACTTGTGCCGCAATACGGCGCTCGCGCCGGTGAGGAGCGTGCCGTGCAGGCCGACCATCAGGCCGTGGGTGTGGAAGAGCGGCAGTGTGAGCAGCAGGCGGTCGTCGCGCGTCCAGCGCCAGGCGGAGGTGACGGCGGCGGCGTTGGCGGCGAGGTTGCGGTGCAGCAGCAGCGCGCCCTTCGAGCGGCCGGTGGTGCCGGAGGTGTAGCCGATCACGGCGGGGGCGTCGAGCGCGGGCAGCGGCAATGGCTGGTCGGTCTGGTCGTCGCCGCGCGCGATGAAGGCATCGAAGGGGACGCTGGTGGTGGCGCTGCTCGATGGTGCGTCCTGTTCGCTCTGTTCGCTCTCCGCGCCCACGATCACCAGCGTGCGCAGGTCGGGCAGAGGCAGGCGGACAAGCTCGGCGGCGCCGGCGGGGCTGGTGACGCAGAGGCGCACGCCGGCGTCGGCGAGGATGTGGCTCAACTCGATCTGGCGGTACTGCGTGTTGATCGGCACCACCACGGCGCCGGCACGCTGCGCGCCCAGGTACGCGACTACGAACTCGGGGCAGTTCTCCAGGAAGAGGGCTACGCGCTCGCCAGGCGCTATCCCGGATGAGGCCAGCGCGCGGGCGAGGCGCTCTACGTCCGCCCAGAGCCGCCCGTAGCTGAACGTCCTCCCCTCGAAGAGGAGCGCCGGACGATCCGGGTCGTGCCGCGCGTGCTCCGCCAGCGTCTCGATGATCGAGCTCATTGGATACCCTCACTCTCGCTTGCTCACCGCGCGCGGCGCGGCGCCGCGCGGCTGTCAGCGTAGCACATCGGCAGGCCGCCGCGCGGCCCTGAGCAAGAGACTGGCTTGCAATCTGCTACGTGACATGATATTGATGGATGTACCAATGCGTTATGACACCGTCGTCATGTCAGCGGAGGACGCGAGGTTTCGATGAGATACCGGCCGGTTCTCCACCTGAGATCGGCGGATCGGCCCGACATCGGCGAAAGCGAGGTGATGCGTCCCGCGGAGAGTGTTGCGGTCTGGTTCCCGGTGAGTCGTCCCGCGCAAACCCGTTCCCTACGTAGTGCATCGCGCGTCGCGTTCGTCGCTGCGCGCAGTTTCGGAGGGTACGATGGCCACCAGCATCAGCGATGTCACCCCACGTCAGATGGCTCCCGTGATCGCCGCCAGCACGGTTGGCACGGCGATCGAGTGGTACGACTTCTTCCTCTACGGCACGATGGCCACGCTCGTCTTCCCCACGGTCTTCTTCCCCAAGTCCAGCACGTTCATCGGCACGCTACTCGCGTTCTTCACCTTTCTCGTCGGCTTCATCGCGCGCCCCATCGGCGGCGCCATCTTCGGGCACCTGGGCGACCGCATCGGGCGGAAGTCCACGCTGGTCGCGACGCTGCTTTTGATGGGCATCGCGACGCTGCTGATCGGCTTCCTGCCCGGCTACGCCACGCTGGGCGCGGTGGCGGCGCTGATCCTTGTCGTGCTGCGCTTCTGCCAGGGCCTTGGCGTGGGCGGCGAGTGGGGCGGCTCGGTGCTGCTGGCGATGGAATACGGCCACCGGCGCAACCGTGGCTTCTGGGCGAGTTGGCCGCAGATGGGTGTGCCGATCGGGCTGATCCTCTCGACGGTCGCGGTCAACCTCGTGCAGAGTCCCGGCAAGGACTTTTTGCTCTCGATCGGCTGGCGCATCCCGTTCTTCGTCAGCGCCCTGCTGATCGCGATCGGCCTGTACATCCGCTTGCGCATTCTGGAGACGCCGCTATTCGCGAAGGTGCTCGCAGAGGGACGCACGGCCAAGGCGCCGATCGCGGAGGCGTTCCGCCGCAGCTCGCCGGAGATCGCGCTGAGCGCGGGCGCGCGCTTCGTCGAGCAGGCGCCGTTCTACCTGTTCACGACCTTCGTGATCACGTACGGCAAGATCTTGGGCCTGTCGAACTCGCTGCTGCTGAACGGGATCACGCTGGCGGCGATCATCGAGCTGTTCACCATCCCGTACTTCGGGCGTCTGTCCGACACCGTCGGCCGGCGCCTGTGGTATCTGATCGGCTGCGGCATCATGGCGGCTTTCGCCTTCCCGTATTTCCTGCTGCTCAACAGCAAGGTCGGGGTGCTGGTGCTGCTGGCGATCGTGCTCTCGGTGGCGCTGTGTCACGCCTGGGTCTACGGCCCGCAGGCAGCGCTGATCGCGGAGCGCTTCGGCACGCGCTCGCGCTATAGCGGGGCTTCGCTCGGCTACCAGCTCGCGGCACCGTTCGCGGGCGGGCTGGCGCCGATCATCGCGTTGCTGTTGCTCAACGGCAAGAACGACCTCTCGGCGCTGGGCCTGTCGGGTGTCAAGGTGAACATCGGCGCCGGCTCGTGGCAGGCGGTGTCGGTGTACATCCTGGTGCTGGCGGCGATCTCGTTCTTCTCGGTGCTGGGGCTGCGCGAGCTGACGAACGCCGACATCTCGGGTGAGACGCCGGAGGCGCAGGTGGCGCCGGCGGCGGGGCAGATCAACGCTCCGGCGTAGCCCATAGTTGCCTCGTTCATTGAGGCTTTTGATGCCGGCATCTTTCCCGACGGCGGGAGGGGCGCCGGCATCTGTTTGCGCGGGGGAAGTCCTCATCCCCCGGCCCCCTCTCCTCGCGGGGCGAGGGGGAGCCAGTGCGGTGGGCGACTGGTGGGGCGGAGATGGCCGGCGGGTGCAACCGCGTGTCGTGGCGGGCGAGGATGGCCGGCGGTTGAAACCGCGTGTCGTGGCGGGCGAGGATGGCCGGCGGTTGAAACCGCGCCTGAAGGCGTGCCGCCACGAAACCGACCTACGTCGGTTGGAGAGAGATGAACGGCGGATGCTGGTGGATGCTTCCCGGCATTCATGCGAGGTAGTGAGAGACGCTCCTCGGCATGAATGCTGGGGGTAATCCTCTGGGCAATGTTGACCGGGATGGTGAACATTGCCGTTTTTGCCGCTTTTTGGCCGTGTGCCGGGGGTGACCTCCTCTCGGATGCTGAATTGAAGCGGGTTTGCGGGGATGGGTAACGTGACGTTTGGCGTTATGGGTGGCAAAAGCGGCAAGATCGCGGCAAGATCGCGGCAAGAAACGGCAAGGATGTGGCAATGGATGGCAAGGTGGGCGGCAAAAACGGCAAAGGCGGCAAGGATGGGCGGAGATGCGGGCGCATCTACGGCCGCGGACGCGCGGCGGCGATGGGGCGAGAGCCGTCTGTTTGCGTCTCTATTCGGTTGTTAAGGTGCTGGCGGGGCCGGGTGGCGCCGCGTTTATGGAACTAATTTACCATAAATCAAGTGGGAGGTCAAGGGGAGAACCTCACGGCCCCTTCCCCCTTTCCCAAGAGGGAAGGGGGGGTAAGGCGGGCGGTGGTTGTGGTGGCGAAGGCGGATGGCGGGCAGACGCGGGCATGACTGATGTGCGTTGAGTCGTCGTCGTGCGCCGGCCTCCCGGCATGAATGCCGGGGGTAATCCCCGGCCCAGCGCGCGTGTGAAGATGCGCCAACAATCCGGCCCAAAGCGGTATCACACGGTGACGGTCAGTCAGTGACGGTTCGTCAGTGACGGTTCGTCAGTGACGGTTCGTCAGTGACGGTCAGTCATACCGATTTGCGTTGAGTCGTCGTCGTGCGACGGCCTCCCGGCATGATGGAGTTTTACACATGAGGACGGACAGGCCACCCGCGACGGCCGGCTGGCGGGTGAACCCGCGCGCCTGGGGGGCCGGTGGCCGCGACGGCGGACGTCGCGGACCGCGGAAGCGGCAAGGTGTCCGGAGCAATGTGTAAAAAAGCAGAATGCCGGGGCTCATCCCGCTGCCTCAGCTGCCTCATCGGCAGGTGCCCTGCGGGATTATCCCTGGCATTCATGCCGGGAAGCCGGCGAAGCCGACAGCGACTCAGCGCAAAATGGTCTGTCTACGACTCGCGCTTGGTGTCGAGGCGAGCGTCGAGGGCGTCCAGCCGCTCGCGCAGCGTGCGGTTCTCCGCGCGCAGCTCATCGAGGTCCGCCCGCAGCGTGCGCGCCTCCTCGTTGGGGCCACCGGCGCGCTGGATGGCAAGTGCCGTCTCGCGGGCGACGCGCACGACACGCTGATCCAGCGAATGGGCGGCCAGCCGCTCGATGGCGGGGATGGCGCGGGCATCTTCCCAGGCGGCCAGCGCGCCGAGCGCCTGGAAATTCACCAGCACCCAGGGATCGTCGAGCGCGGCGATCAGCGATTCGACGGCGCTGGTGCGCGCCTCGCCCTGGTCTACTCGCTTCGTGGCGGCGAGCGCGCGCAGGCCACCGGCCGCCGCCGCACGCGCGTCCATCGGCTTCGACTGGTAGCGCGTCCACTCGGCCAGCACGTCCACAGCGCGGGGATCGCCCAGCTCGCCCAGACCAGCGAAGACGCCGGTGCGGATGGCCTCGTTCCACGATGGGGTGTCCACCCTGGCGAGCAGGGTGTCGTAGGCGCCGGGAACGCGCGTCTTGCCGAGGGCGGTCGCGGCGGCGGCGCTGACGTAGTAGCTGGGGTCGCCGTCGCGCACGATGGGCGTCAGGGCGGCGGCGGCGCGGGCGGCAAGCGCGGCCCGCTCCGGCGCGCGGAAGGCGCCGAGCGCGGCGACGATGGCGCGGCGGGCGCGCAGCTCGTTGGTCGTCGCGGCGGAGAGGTCGGGCAGGGCGAATGCGCCGTCAGCCTCGCGCCGCGTGGGGAGCGCCTGATAGCTGGCTTCCAGCGCGGCGAGCAGGGCGTCTAGGGCGCGGGCGGACTTCTGTGCGGCGAGCGCATCGGCGATGGCGGCGCGCACGGCCCAGAACGGCTCGGCGGTGAGGGCGGCGGCGAGCGCATCCACGCTGCGCGCGTCGCCCAGCTTGCCCAGGGCCTCGGCGGCCTCGATGCGGCCGAGGACATCGGGATCGTGGCGCAACTGCACGCGCGACAGCTCGGACGGGCGCTCGAAATCCAGCGTCTTGACCAGCCAGCCGCCCTGGTCGAAGCGCACGGAGAAGGGCCGGCGCGGCAGCGGGACGTAGAAGGTCTGGTTGGCCTCTTCGACGGTGACGCGGATGGTTTGCAGCGTGAGCTTGACATTCGGGTCGTCGGGCGTGGCGTCGTCGCCGTCGGGAACGAGGAAGCCGAGGTCTACGGGCGTGACGAAGAGCGGCGTGCGGTCGTCGGTCGGCTGGGTCTGGGTGACGGTGAGCTTGGCGAGCTTGCGCTCGTCGTCCCAGGCGTATGTGACCTTGAAGTCGGGGTGGCCGGCCTTGTAGTACCACTGCTCGAAGAAGCGGGCGAGGCTGCGGCCGCTGGCCTCCTCCATCGCGCGCTCCAGGTCGGCGGTGATCACCTCGCGGCCGGCGTTGCGGCGCGTGTAGAGCTGGATGCCGCGCCAGAACGGCTCCTCGCCGAGGACGTGGCGCAGCAGGTTGAGCACGCACGACGCCTTCTGGTAGACGTGGCGGTCGAAGAGCTCGTTGCCGTTCTTGCGATAGACGTTGTAGACGATGGGGCGGCGGCCGCGTTTATCGGCGTCCAGATAGGCGCGCAGGTTGTCGCGCACCTCGACCTGATACTCGTCCTCGCCGCGGTCGTGCTGCGTCCAGACGGTCTCGAAGAAGGTGGCGAAGCCCTCTTTGAGCCAGGTCTGCGACCAATCGCGCACGGCCAGCAGATCGCCGTGCCACTGGTGGACCAGCTCGTGGGCGACGACCGGCTCCGGCGTGTAGTCCAGGCTGGCGCGGCGGTCGGCGAGCAGGCGATAGGTGTGGGTGGTGGCGCTGGCGTTCTCCATGGCGCCGGTGAACATCTCGGCGATGATCTGGGCGTACTTGGGGAAGGGATAGTCCACGCCGAAGCGCTGGGAGTACAGGTCAATCATCGCGGGCGTCTTGCCCATCATGCGGCGGCCGTCCTCCTCGCGCCCGGCCGGGACGTAATAGTTGACCGGGACATCGCGCCAGGTGTCGGGCAGCTCGACGAACGCACCGGCGACGAGCGTGACGAGGTAGGCGGGGTACGCCACGTCCATGCGCCAGGCGTAGGTCTTGGTGCCGTCGGCGTTCTCGCGCACCCCTTCGAGCGTGCCGTTGGAGAGGGCGAAGAAAGCGGCGGGGACGGTGGCGGAAAGCGCGGTGGTGGCGCGCTCGTTGGGGAAGTCGTGGCAGGGGAACCAGAAGTGGTGATACTCGGTCTCGCCCTGCGTCCACACCTGGGTGGGCAGGTCGGGGTTGCCGGCGCTGGGGCTGACGAACTCCAGGCCGATGCGCGGCGTGGCGGTATAGGCGACGCGCACGCCAAACGCCTCGCCGTAGTGGTAGGGGCGGTCGAGGCGGACGTGCAGCTTCTCGCCCTCGCTCCAATAGGTGAGGGGGGTGTCCGCGCCGCTCATGGTGACGCGCTCGATCTGAAGCTCGGAGGCGTCGAATGTGACCTCGGCCACCTGCTCGAAGAGGGTGGTGAAGTCCGTGGTGACGGTGGCGCGGAGCGATTTCGTGTCGAAGTCGAGCGTGACGGCGATGTCCACGTGCCGCACGTCGGCGGGACGGTCGGGGGCGTAGCGCGGGCGGTCGCCGGGGAGGGCGAAGGCGGGGCGCTCGCCGCTCAGGGCGAGACGCAGGTGAGCCTCGTCGAGGAGGTTGGCCGCGTCGCTGGTGCCACAGGTCGGCATAGAAGCTCCTTGTGCTGCTGGTGGTGAGACGAGACGGCGACGGTGGTGAGAGGATGTGTTCGATGAATATCATACTGGATCGCGGCCATACATTGCCGGCAAACGGATGCGACGGGCGGAATGATGGCGGCGGGCGGCGGGCGCCACTGGCACGACGTGGCGCTGGGACCGCCAAATGGGCGATTGACAGCCGGCCCCGCGCGTGCCTAGAGTAGCGGGCAAGGGATGGTGGATGGCGGCTCACGCGAGCGCGCGGACGGATTGAGAACGGATTGGGAGGCGAGGGGGAATGTGGACGCTCTCCCGCGCGCGGCGGAGCGCGCACGCGACGCTGCTGATCGCGACCGTGGTAGTGCTGGGCGCGGGGCTGTTGGGCCAGGTCTACCTGATCCAGCGCGTGCTGGCGGCGCGTGCGGCGGCGCCCGCCGAGCCGGTCTTCTCCGTCGCCATCGCGGCGCAGAACCCCGCCTGGCTGGCGCGCAAGCTGGCGTTCACCATGCGGCGGGGGGATGGCGGCAGCGGCGCGTGGGCGGCCTGCGCGGCGCCCTGCGCGGCGTATCCGTCGCGAGCGCTGCTGAATACCGCTGTGATCGCCGCGACGCTGGAGCCTGGCTCCCAGGGGACCGACAGCGCCGGGCAGCCGTACAACGACCATAATCTGACCAAGCTGTGCGGGCCGGGCGCGGCGGCCAACGCGCTCTTCTTCTGGGGCGCGCCGCTGGCTCACTCCGGCGTAGGCGCCTTCACCGACACGGCGAACCATGTCACGACGCGCTGGAACGACGACCACAACCGCTCGTACCTGCTCTATCTGGGCTGGTACGCCGCGCTGCCCGGCTGGCCCCACGCCGGCATGATGGACACCCACGATCCCAGCGCGGGCGTCACGCTCTACGCCATGCGCGACGGCTTGAACTGGGAGGCCTCGCGCCACGACACGGCGGGCTGGAAGAGCTACTTCTACACGATCACCTGGTGGAACCACTCCAGCGCCAAAGACCTGCACCGTGCCGTGGCGGACGACGTAGCGGTGGCGGGCGTGCCGGTGGTGGCGGAGGTGCAGGCCCGCCTATTGCCCACCTGGGAGCCGGATGGCCGGCCGATCAACCACTTCGTCACCATCGTCGGCTACGACGACGCCAAAGGCGAGTATTACTATACTGACACCTGCGGCCACAGCACCGGCTGCGGCTCACTGGCCGACGGCGGCGTGCATAGCGTGCCGCAGGGGCAGATGTGGGCCGCCATCGCGGCGATCCCCGTTAACACCAGCACAGCCGACGGCGCCGGCGACGGCGGCTACGTCTGGTAAGCGTGCGCTGCGGCGGCGATGGGTCGCGGCGCCCGTTCGCCGCGTAGCTCCAGCGCGTAGGGGTCGCGCCCGAAGGCCAGCCGCCGCGCCCAGGTGGTCGGGCAGGCGCGCAGCTCACGCGGGCCAAGCGCGACCGCTGGCCCCATATCGAATCCACCCGCCCGGAGCGCCTGGCGCACGCGCCGGCCGCCCTCCGTGAGCGGCCAGCCAGCCTCGGCCAGCGCGCCCGCGTTCAGCCGCACCTCGATGCGCGTGCGGGGGCGAGCCAGCCCAGCCAGGCGCTCGATGAGGGCTGGATCGCCGGTCAGCAGCGCCGCGAGCAGGCTGCCCCACGGGAAGTTCACCGTGAGGTGAGTCGCCAGAGCGTCGAGGCCGCCAGGGAGCGCGAGGGCGTTGGCGATCAGGTAGAGCGCGTTGGGCGGCGCGCGCCGCGAGGACTCGCGCAGGTTCTCGCGGCAGGCGTCAATGCCGATGGCAAAGGTCGCCGGGCACGATGCGGCGGCGTGACGCACGAAGCGCCCATCGCCGGTGCCAAGGTCAATCAGGATGTGCGCGTAGCCGGCTAGGCGCGCGGCCAGAGCGTGCGCATCAATCTCGTGGGCGTGCGCGCCCCGTATGGATTCCACGTCGGCTTCTCCCATTCTGTTCTGTCGAGCGGTCGTCGAGCGGAGACAGAATGGGCAGGGGGCGCACGAGCGCAGGCGCGGGCGCTGAGTTGGACGTCGTCTGATGTATGGCGGCTTCAAGCACCGTCCAGGTCGTCGGCGGTGGGCTTGCGCCGGTATGGCGGGCAACACAAAGAGCCGCACGGCCCTTGGCCGGCGGCGCTCAGACGGAGTGGTGCGGAGGATGGGCTAGCGGCGGTCTACCAGGGAGGACGCGCCAGGAAAGCCGCGCGGTCGCGCATGCTGCGCTCGCTTCTAGACGGCGCACAGCGCCGTACACGTATTGTAGCACGCGGTAGGGAAGGCTCGGTGCGTGCAATTCGCACCTGGACGCTGCCCCGTACTCGCGTACAATACACGAGGCCCGCGACCGGGGTGGTCACGGGCCCGTGGCGATGGGATGCGATGGGATGCGGTGCGGTGTCGCGGTAGGCGGGATGGAAGGTTAGCGGCTGACGACGAACGGTTCGGCGCCGTGGCCGTTGCCGTTCGCGCCATTGGTGCCGTTGCCGGCGGCGAGGGCCAGCTCGTCTTCGAGGTCGGGGCCGACAGCCGTGTAGGCGAAGGCACCGACGAGGGCGAGGACGAAGGCGAACTCGATCAGCTCAGGGTAGACGATCAGGTTGTAGATGGCGATGGCGATGGCGAAGCTCGCCAGCGCGGGAACGAGGATGATCGGCGTCCAGATCGAGACGAGGCCGCGCGCGCGCACCGCGCCATAGAGGGTGGCGAGGAAGCCGGCGAGGGTGAAGCAGATGCCGGTGATGAAGATGGCGTGGGCACTCTCCATGCCTGTGAGGCCGGTGGTGAGGATGTCGCGCGTGAAGCCCTGGATGGCGCCGATCAGCTCGAAGACGACGCCGGCGAGCATGGCCCACATGGCGAACTTGCGCAGCACGCTCATCGGGCGCCGGCGCACGAAGATGGTGAACTGGAGCGCGGCCAGCCCGCCCATGAGCAGGACGGCCCAGAAGGCGTCGTGCAGGCCGCCCTGGCCGGGCTGGTAGAAGAGCGCCAGCGCCTCGATCTCGAAGAAGTTGGGCATCGAGAAAAGGGCGAAGCCGAAGAGGTAGATCAGCAGCAGCGTGCCGAGCACGAGCCACTGTCCGGCGCAGCCGAGCTGTTGGGGCGAGACGGGGGCGAACTCGCGCTGGGTGGCCCAGGTGAAGACAAAGGCGGCGACGGCGATGCTGGCGGCGATGATCAGGCCGAGCGGCACCTGCGCGGGAACATCCAGGTGGATGACGCTGGCGGCGATGGCGAGGTAGATCATGCCGATGGTGCCGCCGAGGATGACGGTGTCGCGGCGCGTGCTCCAGAAGTAGAGACCGGCGATCAGCAGGCCGAAGGTCATGGTGAAGACGATGGCGCAGATGATGTAGCCGGTAAAGGGGGAGAAGGTGCAGCTACCGGGGATGTTGGTCTTCTGCGCGCACTCGACCCAGAACTGCTCGCCGTCCACTTTGTGGATGAGGTTGACGACGGGGAAGACGGCGGCCCAGATCACGAGCATGGGGATGGCGACGCTGCCGAGCAGGCCGACGACGCCGTGGAGGTAGACACCAGGCATGAAGCGCTGGCGGTTGGCGACCATCACGGGCAGGAGCCAGACCTGGAGCGCGAAGATGGCGGAGATCACGGCGAGGAAGAGGATGGCGTTGCCAATGCCGGCAGGGTGATCGGCACCGCCGACGGCGGCGGGGGCGAAGGTGAGCAGCGTGGTGTAGAGGGCGAGCAGCACGAGCGCCAGGCCGAGGCCGAAGCGCACGAACAGGTCGCGCGTGGGGCCGAGGATGCTGCCGGAGAGCACGGGGCGGGTGAGCGCGGCGGTGCTGAACATGCCAAGGCCGGTGAGCAAGGCGATCATGCCGACGGCCGAGATGTCTATGCTGCCGACCTGGAACCAGCCGGGATTGATGAGGTAGTGCTGCTGCTCGGTGGGGATCTGCTGGGGCCAGGCGCCCTGCCAGACCTGGAAGAGCAGAAAGGCGCCGACGATGGCGATGCCGGCGCCGACGACGGCGAAGAGGATCCACGGGATGAGCGGCTTGGGGTCGTAGAGGAAGGAGACCTCGAAGGCGATCAGGCCGAAGCCGAGCGCGAGCAGGCCCAGATCGAGCGTGCCCTGCTCGAAGTGGGTGAGGGTGGAGGCGGTGGAGATGGTGAAGATGTAGCTGGGCAACTGGCCGACGAGGATGGCGGTGAGGAAGAAGAAGCCCACGGCGATGACCATGGCCCTGGCCCAGGACATGGGCCGCTCGTGCTC
The DNA here is from genome assembly GCA_025935195.1 of Ktedonobacterales bacterium. Taxonomy (GTDB): domain Bacteria; phylum Chloroflexota; class Ktedonobacteria; order Ktedonobacterales; family JADMIN01; genus JAICVS01. The sequence goes on along the minus strand of JAICVS010000042.1, from coordinate 8,632 downwards.
GCGGATGGGCGACGCTGCCGTGACCTGCATGGATCATGATCCTTTCAGACGATGATTACCGCTCGACGGGCGCGACGCCGAGAGCGAGCGCGATGCCCGGCAGAGCATGCGGCGCATGCGAGGCCAGGCCGCGGACTGCTCCCCGCCACACTAGCCGGGCTCGCCGAGACCGGCGCGGCGGGGAAGATGACGTTGCGGACTACGGGACGACGGTGATGAAGCCGACCATCGGCGGGTGGATGCCGCAGTAGTACGGGTAATCACCGGGCGTGGTAAGCGTGACCGAATAGGTGTCGCTGCTGTTCGCACCCAGGATTCCAGGGGAGTCCTTGAACTTGTTGTTCGGCTGACCGTTGGCGCCGCTAACGACGTTATGCGGTGCCGTAGACTTATTCCCCCAGATGATCTTGGTGCCTGCCTTGACCTTGATGTTGTTGGTCGGGTTGCCCGACGCGTCTTTGGCACCCTGCGTCACCCAGTCCCATGGAACGGCGAAACCGCTGACATCTTGCGCGTCAATGGTGACGGTCTTCTGGCTGGTCAGGTCGGCAAAGCTGGAGTCGGGGGGCTTGCTGCCGCTCTTGAGCTGCGCGTTGAAGTCGGCGATCTGGGTGGGGTTGGTGAGTGAGGCGAGCACGAAGCTGAAGCCGTTCTGGTTGACGGGCAGGTTGTTGGTCTGGAGGTAGGCTTTGTCCGAAGAGCGGATCAGCGAGATCAGATAGCTGATGTCGTCGTCGGTGAGCGGGCCGCCGTAGGCCTGCGACCAGGCGGGCATCTGGAGGTTGTCGAGGGTGGCGGGGTCGAGCGATTGCGGCACGCCGGCGGAGATGATGCGGCGGATGTCGTCGTCTTTGAGCTTGGCGAGCACGGGGCTGTTGTTGAGGCGCGGGCCGATAATGCCCTGGCCCTGGTAGCCGTGGCAGCGGGCGCACTGTTGGCCGAAGAGCGCGGCGCCGCGCTGGAGGGTGAGCGTGTAGTTGGTGCTGGTCTGCGTGGCCTGCGCCTGCTGCTGGTTGATGAGCAGCAGCGGGAGGATGAAGGCGGTGGCGATGATGAGGAGCAGGGCGCCGTAGCCGGTCTTCTCGATCACGTTGCCACGGGAGTAGAAGACGTAGAGCAGCGCGGCGAGCACCAACGCGACAATCGCCAGCGCGAAGGCGGTCTGGCCGGGCAGGACGGTGGTGAGGCCGAGCAGCGCGAAGAGCACGGCGAGCGCGACGCCGGCAATCACGGCGAGCATGCCCGGATTTCTACTGGTTCCCATGAGCCTCTATCCTCGAAGAGTATGGTCGGTGTCGCGCGCGAGCCGCCAGCGGGCGGCTAGGCGGAGCATTGCACGGTGGGCGGCACGAGGATGCGCGTCTGGGCATCCGGCCGCTGGATGTGCTGGTTGAGCTTGCCGGTGTTGACCTGCACGTTGCCACTGCCGTCGAACGACATGGTGAAGCGGTCGAGGCTGCGCGGCGCGGGGCCATCGAGATACTCGCCGTCCACGTTGTAGTGCGAGCCGTGGCAGGGACACTTGAAGCTGACGCAGTCGTCGCGGAAGGGGACTTTGCAGCCGAGGTGGACGCAGACCTGGTAGAGCGAGAGCCAATAGGTGCCGTCCTGATCCTGGAGCCAGTTTGAGGCGTCGAGGTTGTTTTGCAGCGTCTGGCCCTGGAGCGCGAAGTCGGCGCCATCTTTGGTGAGGTGCATGATGTAGGTCTTGGCGGACGGCTCGTAGAAGATGCCGCGTTGGTCAATCAACACCTGCTTCTGGGCGGCGGACTGATACTTGCTCTTATTCGAGAGCGTGATGACGGAGCCGAACTGGCCGGCGAGGTTGGGGTAGAGCATGGTGAGGGCCATATACGTGCCCTCGATGCCGACGACGCCCAGCCCCAGCGTGACGGCGCGGCGCAACACCTGGCGGCGGGTGATGCCGCGGCGGGCCATCTGAGCGGATTCGGCGCCGCCGCCGCTGAGCACTTCGTACTCTTGCGGGGTGCGGTTGGTATCAATGGACATGGATGATTCCTCGTAAGGGCGAGCGGCGTGGCGCATTGCCGGCAACCCGGCACAAGACAAGTGCCAGAGCACGGTCTACGGGGCGAAAGCCCACAACGCCGTTACAGGTCGAAGTAGATGTGCTGCCAGGGCCAGACCCACTGCCAGCCGGAGCCGCGGAAGAAGCTGCCCGCCAACACCGTCACCGCGAAGAAGATCGCGTAGATGGTGAAGAGTGAGATCGAGAGCTTGCGGTCCTCGAAGGCGCGGCTGGGGTTGCGGTCCACGTAGGGCAGCAGGGCGAGGCCGACGAGGGTGAAGCCTGGCAGCAGCACGCCCGCCACGGTGGGCGGGAAGTAGTGGAGCTGCTCCTGCAAGCCCAGGAAGTACCAGGGGGCCTTCGCTGGGTTGGGGGTCAGGTTCGGGTCGGAGTGCGCGCGCAGGGGCGCATCCACCACGAGGCTGACGACGAGGAGCACGACGGTCATGAGCGCGGCTGCCATGAACTCGCGCACGAGCAAGTGAGGCCAGACGAAGACAGAGTCTTCGAGCTGCTTCTCGACGCGGGTGATGGCCTCCTGCTTGACGACGGCGAGCGTGCGATAGCGCTTCTGTGTCGCCGCAGGTCTTGGCTCGGTCGTTGCCATGAGCGTCTCCTTCGTCTGTCTGTGCTCGGTTGTCTGTGCGCGATGCGCCCCTACGGGTGGTCGGGCGTCGCATCGGCGCCCGACCAGGACGACTAGCTGAGTGAGGCGACCTCCATCTCGCGGGCGCGGGCCTGTTCGATCTCGCGGCGCGCTGGCGGGGGCGGTCCGGCCTCGCCGCCATCCTTCCGGATGCGCCAGAAGTGGACGGCCATCAAGATGGCGCCCGCCAGCGGCAGGCCAATCACGTGCAGGGTGTAGAAGCGAATGAGCGTGGGGCCACCAACGCCGACGGGCTGGCCGGTGAGTGTGTTGTGGGCCTGGGCGCCGAGCAGCGGAGCGTAGGACGCCATGTTGGAGCCGACAGTGATAGCCCAATAGCCGATCTGGTCCCAGGGCAACAGATAGCCGGTGAAGCTGAGCAGCAAGGTGGTGAGGAAGAGGGTGACGCCGATCACCCAGTTGAACTCGCGCGGCGGCTTGTACGCGCCATGGTAGAAGACGCGGATCATGTGCAGGGTGACGGTGACGACCATCAGGTGCGCCGCCCAGCGGTGCATGTTGCGCACGAGGTTGCCGAAGGCGACGGCGCTCTGGATCTGCTGGATGTTGTTGTAGGCGACGCGCGCTTCGGGCACGAAGTAGAACATGAGGAAGACGCCGGTGATGGTCAGCACGAGGAAGAGGAAGAAGGAGAGGCCGCCGAGACACCAGGTGTAGGTGATCTTCATGGCCTTACGGCTGACCTTGACCGGGTGCAGGTGGAGGAAGACGTTGCCCATCATGACGAGGGACTGGTTGAGGGGGGTGTCGGGGTAGCCGTGCCGGAAGATGGAGCGCCAAGCCTGGCTGCTCGTGATGTACGAGCCTGCCCGATCCAGCAGCCCGCGGTTCATGGTGCTCACGGTGCCTCCTCCAGGGATGTCATCGGATGTCTCGGATGTCGCGAAATCGTCTCGGCCTCTCGGTACCGTGCGTGGGGAGCCGGCGCGGAGGAGCGAGCATGTGTGACGCGTTCGAGGTCGCGCGTGTATGGTGCGACGTTGGTGCGGTGTTGGTGCGGCGCACGGCAGGGACCGGGCACCATGTCAGATTATACCGGGGCAGCCGGTGAAGCGCAATCGGTCCTGCTCTCAGCGGTACCGGCGGCTTCGCTCTGCCTCCGCAGCACAAGTTGGGCCAAGGCCCTCCTGACCTCCGATCCTCTCTCCATACAGGGAAAGGAGGCGGCGGTGTCGCGGACATGGCTCCGCTACACGCACGTCAGGGTCCGTAAGGTAGAGTGTACATGACATCACATTTGTCTCTCATCAGGTATGCACCTGATTTTTGCGCTCAGGTGGGGAAACGAAGAACTAACACGGAGGAACGGGGGCGAGGGAGGTTCACGGAGGAAAGCGAGTATACACACGTCTAGGAAGGCTGGCATGACCGGATAGGCGGGGCTGGTGAGGAAGAGGAGCGGAAGATGAATCGCGGTGAGCGCGGGTGAATGAATGCGAGAGTACGGCGAAGGGAGAGGACGATGTTGCACATCACGAATGGCGACTCGGCGGCGGGATCGCTGCGCGCGGCGGGGCTACCGGGCGAGGTGCTGGCCTGGCGTGATGTGTTGGCGGAGGGGCCGGTGCCAGAAGGGTTGGCGCTGGATGATCTGGCGCCGGTGCGGGCGCGCTTCCTGGCGCAAACGGGCTGGGCGAGCTACGACGAGGCGCTGGCGGACCTGCGGCGGCAATATGCAGCGCTGGCGGCGGTGACAGCGCAGGATGAAGTCGTGCTATGGTTCGAGCACGACCTGCACGACCAGCTTCAGCTCACGCAATTGCTGGATTGGTTCGCGACGCACGCGCACGGCTCGACGATGCTGAGCCTGGTGATGATCGGTGAGCACCCGGTTGTAACGCCGTTCTACGGGCTGGGCCAGCTCACACCGGAGCAACTGGCGGCGCTCTTTCCGTCGCGCCTGCCGGTGACGGCGACGCAGCTCGCGCTGGGGCAGGCGGCGTGGGAGGCGTTCCGCTCGCTGGACCCAACGACCATCGAGGCGCTGCTGGCGGGCGAGACGGCGACGCTGCCATACCTGCGCACGGCGCTCGTGCGGCACCTGGAGGAGTTCCCCGATACGGATGCCGGGCTATCGCGCACGGAGCGGCAGATTCTCGAGATTTTGGCTGAGGCGGGACCGATCCCTTTGTTCGAGGCGTTCAAGCGCGATATGGAGCGGGAGGAGGCGCCGTTCCTGGGCGACCTGGGGTTCTGGGCGCGCATGGCGGGGCTGGCGCCGGCGGCGCATCCGCTGCTGGCCTTCGCGGACGGACGCTCCTTCGCGTTGCCGGCCGATCCGGCGCATCCGACGGAGTGGGCGCGACAGGCGGTGGCGCTGACAGGGACGGGGCGGGCTGTGCTGGCGGGCGAGCAGGATTGGGTGTGGCTGAATGGCATCAACCGCTGGCTGGGTGGCGTCCACCTGAAGGGGCCGGAGGCGGCGTGGCGCTGGGATCGGGCGGCGCGGCGGCTGGTGGCGTGAGGATCGGAGGATGCCGCTACGCCGTACGAGCGGGCGCACGAAGCAGGCGGATGCCCAATGCGGCAAGGATGAAGGCGAGCGCGCCGAGCAGCGCGGCGAGGGCAAGCGGGGCGCTGCTGGGGGCGGGCGCGCCGCCGGTCACGTCCACGGTGGCGGATTGGTTGTAGCCGATGGTGTAGGTGATGGAGTCGCCGTCGTGGATGCCGCCGTGATGGTCGCTGATGCCGCCGGGCATGGTGATGGTGAGGCTTTCGGTGGCGTCGCGCCAGTCCTGCGCATTGCCGGAGGGGTCCACGAGGCTGAGCGTGCCGGTGACGTGGAAAGTGGTCACGCCGAATGGGCTGGATGCGCTGGTGAGCCGCAGGGAGTCATGGAAGAGGATGGGTGTCGCGTTGGCGTCGAAGCGGCGCGGATCGTCTTGCAGCGCGGCGTCGCCCTCTTTGGTTGAGGAGAAGGCGCGTGTGAAAGTCCAGTAGGCGTAGCCCTGATCGTCGAAGCTGCGGGAGGCTCCTCCGGTCTCTTCGATAGAGACGGCGAAGGCGTTCATGGCACGGGTGATGATGTCGTTGAGGCTGGCGGCGTTGCCAGGCGTCGGCTCGCGGAAGCCGATGGTGAGGGTGTAGGCGCCGGAGCCGTCGCGGTTGATCTGAAGCGTGCGCTGGACGCGCATGCAGCCGGAGAGGGCGAGGATGCAGGCAAGGATGCAGGCAAGCATAGCCGCCAGGAGCGGTCGCGGCGATGCGCGCATGGCGCTGTCTCCTTTCGCTGCTCTGCCGTGCCGCCGCCACGCCACACCGGACCGTGGACGCCGCGCATGTGCCGGGAATGTTTGGCACATGTCACCCCGACATGATAACCGATTCCACGTTGCCGGCATACCTTCCCATGCCTCTGCTTTTTCCCGCATGGGCGTCTCGGCGCATCGAATGGTGTCGTATCCTGCCGCCCCACGAGATGACGGCCGCTGGCCTATGAGGCGATGGTAGCCCAGCCCAATGGTACGCCGCCGATTGCTCGTGGTGAGGCGGCATGATATACTCGCGGCGTCTTGGAGCGGCCGGGCCAGCGTTGCGCGAAAGGACTTTTGCCTGTGGACGACATGCCGAACGAGCGGGAGTGGCGCGCGCGCCGGCCCAGCCCCTACCGGCAGTCGCACTTCGCGGACGCGCCGGAGCTGTTCGAGCGCCTGCGCTCCGGCATCACCGGCGGGACGTGCCTGCTCATCTGCCTGGCGCTCTGCACGGTCGGCGGCCTGAGCGCCGTGCTGGTCGGCGTCAATCACGCGGCAAGCTATTCCGCGCTCGCCAATTTCAGCCTGCCACCCGGCGGCGCGCTCAAGACGCCGCCACCCCCCAAGCCGACGGCCGTCCAGCAGGCCACCATCTTCATCCCAGAGGTGTTACGCACCGCTCTCACCTGCGACGAAGCGGTGAACAACGCGCACGCGCGCATCTGTGTGCATACGCGGCCGGGCACCGCGCTCCAGATCACCATTAGCTACTGCTCCGGCGCGGTCGATCAATCGCCGAGCCTCCAGGGGACGCACAACGCCGACGCGAACGGCGACTTCGAGTGGGACTGGACGCCGCATAGCACCTGCACCGGGCAGGCATTGGCGCGCATCATCGCGCAGCTGGACGGCTTCGACGACTCCGATCTGACGTATCCCTTTACGCTCCAGCCTGGCACTGGTGGACCGTCCCCCTCGCCCACGCGCGGCCCGACTGGCACGCCGGTCCCCTCACCCACCAGTGGGACAGGCACGCCCACGCCGACACCTACCGGCGGGACAGGCACGCCCACGCCGACACCTACCGGCGGGCCGGGCAAGCCGACGCCAACCGCGACGCCCGTGCCTGCTCCGACGCCCACGCCGTAGCATATCGGGAGAGCACATCCGTTTGGCATGGAAGGAAGCACAGACTTGCCCCTGCCAGCCCTGCTTCCGGCTCGCGGTTCTGTCATGAAGGGCTTGCGTGGCGGGTTCGCATGTCTGGCATGCATGCGTTTGTATAGGTGGGGAACGCCGTCGCAGCGGGATCATGGCCGAGACGGCTTCGAGCTACGCCGGGCCGGTCTCGGTGTGCCAAATATCCCCGCTCGTGCCGATGGTGCGGGGGGGATGGCTGGCACACGGCAGAATCCAGCATTCGCCCGCCGCTCAGCGAGATCGCCCTTGCACGTAGCAAGCCGCCTATGCGGGGCCGCTGACGCTCAGGAGAAGCTCACGGCGAGGCTGATATCCTTGTCGAGCGCGCCGCTGAACTGCACCTGCCCGTTGGCGCCGGCCTTTAGCGGGTCGGCCGGCGGCTGCTGCAGTTTCGTCCCGTCGGGCAGGATAATGGTGACGGCGAGGGTGCTGTGAGTTCCGGGCTGCTTCTGCACAAACAAGTTGTACTGCGAGACGCCGTTGGCTTTCGTGATGGCGTTCGGCACCGTCCAGCGCAGATGTACCACATTCGTCGTGGTGTAGCAGGGCGGGATCCGGCAATCGAGCTGATCGGCGCGATTCAGCGTGAAGTAGCAGCCGAGGACACCATGCCCATCCTGTTGCAGGCGTATCGGGAAGGCGCGGCAGTGATCGGCGAACTGGCCGATCGGCTCCTTGACGATCCCCTGCGGTGTGATGGCGCGCACATAGTCGTGGTAATCCCAGACGCCGTTCGATGGCTCATAGATGTCGCTCCACGAGTGTGGGACGATGGGGTAATCGTACGAGAGCGCGAGATCGTGAGAGGCCGAGCCGTCGGCGTTCAGCGTGATCGTATCGCTGATCTGCTCTTTCACGTCGCCGTTGACGTAGGTCGCGCCGACGTTGGTGTCCACGACGTAGAGGCTGTCGCCTGGGGGTGTCTGCACGGCGTCGTCGAGCTTGAAGCTGGTCAGCAACCCCTCCATGCCCGGATCGTTGAGGTAGACGATCAGGTCTTTGGCCTGCATCGCGTCGAGGATGGCCTTGAAGAGCTTGCCCTGTTGCGAGGGCGGCAGCGCGCCGATATCGTGCAGCAGCGCGCTGCCCAGCAGCGCGTCGAACGCTTTGCGGTCAGATGTCTGGAGCGCGCTGGCGCTGCCGGCGGCACCCAAGAGATCCTTGCACTGCGCGTACAGCGGATCCCGCTTGTGGTTGTCGTTGTCGCAGTAGGCCGAGAGGATGTGGAAGTAGTGGATGGTGTCTTGCAGGTTGTCCGGCGTGATCGTGCGGCCGAATGTATCCACCTTGATCGGTCCCGTGACCTGCAGGATGCGCTGGATCAGCCCCGGCGTGAACCAGACCACGCCGTTCATGCTGGGCAGATTCTCGCCGGCCCCAAGCTGCTCCGCGAGCAGCGCGGAGTTGGGTATGTCTGGATCGAGGTTCGAGTCGCGCAGGTTGAATTCTGGCGTCAAATGGATGAGGTTGAAGCCGAACCAGGCGAACTCACTTGGGATCGCGATGTCGTAGCAGCTATCCAGTCCGCTGGGACAGTCGAGT
>JAICVS010000019.1 GCA_025935195.1 Ktedonobacterales bacterium | reverse complement strand
TCGTGCGTGAAGGTGGCGGTGAGATCGGGAACGGCGAGCGTGCCGAGCGAGCGGGTGTAATACACCCAGATGTCGGCCGCGCTGGCGCTGGCGGCGTCGAGCAGGGCGGCGCGCTCGGCCGCCGTTTGCTGGCGGAACAGGCCGCTTCCGGCGACGTCAGCGGCGCCGGGAATAGCCTCCAGACGCTCACTCTCTCCGGCGACACGCTGCGCGCGGCCCTCGGTGGCGCGCAGCGCATCTGGCTCGCTCTCGGCAGCAGCCGCACGCACGACGGCCGCCACTGGCCGTTGATCGTCGGCGTTCACACCCTCCCCGACTATGAGGCCACCATTGACTACCACCAGCTCTGAAACAACCGCGTCTCTGCTCTCTCTCCTCACCGGCCCCGACGGCGCGCTCGACGCCGCCACGCTGGCGCGGCTGCCCGTCGCCCTCGCCTGTTCCCTTGCGCTCCACTTCGCCCGTTACGACGACGACGAGCGCGTCCGCACCCTCGCCGCGTCCATCTTTGACACCCTGCGCCCACTCGCTGGCGACACCGTCCGGCTGGACGACGATCTGGCGAAGCTGGCGGCATCCCTCGGCCGCCATGCGGACGCTGCCGCGATCCTCGAAGCGCGCCTGGAGCGCAGCGACGCGCTCGCCGCCCACCAGGCGTTGGCCGAGGCATACCTTGCCCTCGACCGCATCGCAGACGCCCGCGCCATCGCCACGCGGCTCACCCGCGAGGACGGCGACCGCCTCACGCCCTGGCTGATCGCCGGAGCCGTCGCCCTCGCCGAGGATGACACGCACGCCGCCGTCACCGCCTACCAGCGCGCGCTCGCCCTCTATCCCAACAATACCCGCGCCCTGCTGGGCCTGGCCGACTGTCGCGCCCGCGAGGGCGATACCGCCAGCGCGAGCGAGCTGGTGGCGCGCGTCTTCGCCGCCTATGGCGACGCCCCCTCCGCCTGGGTGCTGGACGAAGCCCTGCGTATTGCCCGCCGCCTGGGTGAATCCGCCTGGGCGGACGAGCTTGCCGCCCGCCGCGCCGCCCTGAATGCGCACGAGGCCGAGCGGCTGCGCTTCCAGCTCGATCTGGCCCTGCATGGCGGCGACCCAGCCGCGGTATCGCCCACCGGACGCCTCTCGCGCGCCTCACGCCGTGTCGGCATCGCCCGCGCCGCCAAGCTCGCCGATGCGCAGGACGATGATCCAGCCGGCGACGACACCGCGCCGCCGCCCACCGCCGACGAGCCTGAGGAGCCGCCCGGCGACGATCTGCTGGAAGCCCTCGCCGACCACTTCGGCTACGACAGCTTCCTACCCGGCCAATCCACCATCATCGCCGCCGTGCTGCGCGGCGAAGACGTGCTTGCCCTGCTGCCCACCGGCGCCGGCAAGTCCCTCTGCTACCAGCTTCCCGCCCTGCTGCTCCCCGGCACCACCGTCCTCATCTCTCCCCTCATCGCCCTGATGAAAGACCAGCTCGAAGGGCTGCCCGCCGCCGTCCGCGCGCGCGCCACCGTCGTCAACAGCCAGGTGGACCGCGACGAGCTGGACCGACGCCTGCGGGACATCGCCGCCGGCACATACAAGCTCGTCTATGCCGCGCCGGAGCGCCTGCGCCAGCAGTCCTTCGTCTACGCCCTGCGCCGCGCCGGCGTCGCCCGCTTCGTCGTGGACGAGGCGCACTGCGTCAGCATGTGGGGCCACGACTTCCGCCCCGACTACCTCTTCATCGCCAAGGCACTGCGCGCCCTCGAAGCGGATGGCGGCGCTCACATCCCTGTCCTCGCCCTCACCGCCACCGCCACACCCGACGTGCGCGCCAGCATCGGCGACGCGCTCGGCCGTCCGCTACGCATTGTCAATCGCGGCGTCTTCCGCCCCAACCTCGCCTACGAGGTCGTCCACGTCGCCAACAACGAGGACCGCCTGCGCGCCCTGGCCGCGATCGTCAAAGAGACATCCGGCAGCGGCATCGTCTACGTCCGCTCGCGCGACGGCTGCGAAGAGGTGGCGGAGTTCCTGCGCCGCCGCTGCGGCGTGCGCGCGCTGCACTACCACGCCGGCATGGAGCGCGCCGACCGCGACGCCGCCCAGAACGACTTCATCGCCGGCCGCGCCCGCGTCGTCGTCGCCACCGTCGCCTTCGGCATGGGCATAGACAAGCCCGACGTACGCTTCATCGTCCACTACCAGCTTCCCGGCTCGCTCGAAGCCTACGCTCAGGAGTCCGGCCGCGCCGGGCGCGACGGCCGCCCTTCGCGCTGCGTGCTCTTCGCCTCCACCTCCGACGTCACCGCCCTGCGCCGCCACATCCGCGGCGACGAATTGCCCATCGAGACACTGCGCGCCGTCTACGCCACCACCCGTGACCTCATCCGCGCCAGCGCCCCCGCCGGCGCGCGTGCCGGCCGTGTCACCGCCGCCGACCTGGAGCGCGACGTCAGCGACGCCATCCAGGCCAGCGCTCCAGCCAACAGCCAGCACCGCCCGCGCGGCGTGGACGAGACCGGCGCCCGCGTCGCCCTCAGTCTGCTGGAACGCTGCGGCTTCCTGCTGCGCCATCCCGACGTTCCTCGCGCCCCCGAAGTCCGCTTGATCGCCCCCGCCGCCTCGTCTGCCTCATCCACCGATCCCGCCCTCACCGCCTTCCTCGCCGCCGCGCGCCTGCGTCCCAACGACGTGCAAACCCTCGATCTCGTCGCTCTCACCACCCAGCTTCAGACCACCCCCGCCGTGCTGGAAGAGCATCTGCTCGCCTGGCGCGACGCCGGCCTGCTCGCCTATCGCGATGGCGCGCGCGACCTGCTCTTGGAGCTGCTCCCGCCCCCGCCGGACGGCCGCGCCACCCTCCCCGCCCTGCTGGACGACCTGGCCGAGCGCCACGAGCGCCAGATCGCCGCGCTGGAAGCCTTCACCCAGGCGCGCGAGTGCCGCCCGCGCATGATCGCCCGCCACTTCGGCGAGCGCCTCCCCGTCGCCCGTTGCGGCGTCTGCGACACCTGCCGCGGCACCGCCGTCTCCGCGCGTGAGGCCCGCCGCGCCCGCCGCCAAGAGCGCCTTCAAGATGGCCGCGTCGCCGCCCACGACGAGCCGGATATCCGTGAGACGATCCTCACCTGCCTGCGCGACCTGCCCTACGCCGTCGGCGTCACCGGCCTGATCCGCATCCTGCGCGGCTCCGCCAACACCGGCGCCTCCGCCGCCCGCTCGCCCCACTTCGCCGCCCTCAGCGGCACCAGCGAAGCCCGCATCCGCCGCGAGATTGACGCCCTCATCGCCGCCGGCGCGCTCACCCGCGACGAGACTGCCGAATACCCCGTGCTGCGCCTCACCGGCGACGGCTGATCAACAACCCTGAACACCAGTACCAATATCCCGTTACCCTTGCGCCGCCTCCCGCGTCCTGATATATTGAACTTAGTTTCTATGGCCCGCGCGAGCGTGGCGCCGCGACCGTGGAGACATGAATTGATCGCGAGAGCGGAAGGGAACGGCGAGATGCGCTTCTGGAAACGAGACAAGACGACGAAGATCGAGCAATGGCCGGCGCGCGACCGCACGGCCTCCGCCTCCCGGCCGCGCGTGGCGCGGGCGATTGAGGCGGCGCACCTGGCCCAGGCCGGCGTGCCGCGCGGCATCATCAGCCCCCGGCCGGAGGCCGGCGCGCTGCGCTACTTCGAGGCGGTCGAGCGTGCCGCCGCCTCCGGCCCGCTGCGAAAGGCGCGAAAACGCTCCCGGCACGGCCTCGCGCCGGAGCTGGTGCTGGCGACGGCGCGCGCCGCCCAGCAGATCGGCCGCCGCCCCGAAGAGGTCTGGGCCGAGGCGCTACGCGTCTGGCTGGAGCGGCAAGACACCGCGCCCGCCCCCATCCCGGCCACGCTGGAGCTGCGCCGCCGCGGCGTCTGGCGCGACATTGACCTGGCGATGGCCGGCCTGCGCGCCTCGTAGCCCGCCCATTTTCAAGAACGACAGCCCATACACCGGGCCTGATGGCGCATCTCACGCCGCCCACCAGGCCCGGCTTTTATATCCATCGAGCGGGAAGGCAATTCAGCGCGCGCCGGCCATCGCCTCGTGGGCGACGCGCTCCATGCGCGCGAACAGCTCGCGCGCCTCAGCCTCGCCCAGCCGCGCGTCCAGCAGCGGCAGGAACACCTCCTCCTCATTGAAGAAGTGCATCTTCACCAGCGCGTGCAGGCCGTAGAGCACGTAGCGCAGATAGTTCGCCGTCACCGGCGTCAGCGTCTCACCGCCCAGTCGCCCGCGCAACACGCCCAGCTCCGTGACCATGCGGCCGATCTCGACATGCTCGCGGATCATCGTCGCCGTCGCCTCGCGCGCGCCCATCATCCGCGCGACCATTGGATAGAGCGCCGCCTCCTCCGCCTTCGCGTGCGGGATGAGGTGGCCGTCCAGGAAGGTGTACGCCGCGTCCACCGCGTCACGAAGCTCCGTAACGGGCGCCGCGCCGATACAGTCGGCCGCCGCGCGTAACGTCTCGACGCGCGGCAGCAGCTCCTTGTGTTCGTCGCGTAGCGGCTGAGTGATCCGGGGCATAGAGCATTTCTCCTTCGTGAATAGTGCGCGTACGGAATGAGTCGGCCCGCGCGGGTCCGCATCCACTCTCGTCCATTCACTATCGTCGCTCCGGCTCACAGTTGCCTCACGCCCCGCAACGCCTCACATCACAGGTTCCTCACACATCGCGCGCGTCCCCTTTCACCGGCCGGTCGCCGCCGCGTTCCCCTGCGCTCACAAAGGGAGGGTGAGAGAGGTTGAGAACCCACCGTGACCACAATGTGACATGATGAGTTGGGCGGCGCGTGGCCCAATGGAGTACGCTCTCTACAAGAGCGGTATCGCTCTTGCGGCAGAGGCCAGCACGGATACGGGCGAGCGAGCGCGCCCGCGCAGGGATGAGGAGGCCGCACATGCAACGCACCGTGCGCGCGCCAGAGGCCACACAGGCGGGCCAGCGCGCCACACCCGCGCGCCGCGCCGAGTTATCCGCGCGCATCATCGCCACGCTGGCGGCGCTGGGCCTGATCGTGCTGATCGCCATCGGCTCGCGCGGCCTGCGCGACTTCGACTCCGCGCTGATCGGCTACGCCGTCGCCACCGTCTTCACCGTCGCCGCGCTGGCCTACCGCTACACCCTCTGGATCGGCCGCCCGCCCACCTGGCGCTACTTCAAGGCCGGCTGGGTCAACTTCCTCTCCGTCAAGAACTTCCTGCGCTACACCCTGCTCATCCCCAAAGCCTGGTGGACCGACATCCTCGCCCAGACCTTCATCCTCAAGCGCGGCGCGCTGCGCTGGATCATGCACATGTGCATCTTCTGGGGTGTCATCCTCTCGCTCGCCGTCACCCTCCCGCTCACCTTCGGCTGGATCCGCTTCACGCTCATCCCGCCCGATGGCTACCAGGCCTGGTTCTTCGGCTTCCCCATCTTCACCTTCCCCATCGCCGCCGGCACCGGCTTCGCCATCTTCCACGCGCTGGACTTCAGCGCCGTGCTGCTCATCGTCGGCCTCACCATCGCCCTCTGGCGCCGCCTGGTCAACGCCGGCCTGCTCGTCATCCAGCGCTTCGGTTTCGACCTCATGCCGCTGGTGCTGCTCGTCGCTATCGCCGTCACCGGCCTCGCCCTCACCGCCGACTCCGCCTGGTTTGCCGGCCGCTTCTACTGGTTCATCTCGCTCACCCATCAGGCCGTCGTCGTGCTCTGGCTGATCTCCATCCCTTTCGGCAAGTTCTTCCACATCATCCAGCGCCCCGCCAGCATCGGCGTCACCCTCTACCAGACCGTCAATCAGGATATCGAGCACTACGGCGCCCAACCCCAGACCGGCCGCTGCAAGCGCTGCGGCCAGCAGCTGCCCTCCGAGCAATTCGTCACCGACCTCAAAGCGACGCTCAACGATCTCGGCCAGCACTACGACCTGGGCGGCGACCACGGCGCCCTGCAAGACTACTGCCCCACCTGCAAGCGCGTGCTGCGCGGCCAGGCCTACTACGGCCTCATGGGCAAACGCTTTCTCTAGAGGGAGCCACGCATGAGCGTCAATAAAGACTTCTTCGACCCACAACGTGACTTCAACTACGACTTCGAGTCCGCCGGCCACCCTGCCCCCGGCTGGACCGACGCCAACCGCGTGCCAGACACGCTCGTGCCGACCCACTGCTGCTTCTGCGGCGTGCAGTGCGGCATGTACCTCAAAGTCGCGGACGGCAAGGTGATCGGCGTCGAGGCGCGCGACTTCCCACACAACCGCGGCAAGCTCTGCCCCAAGGGTGTCGTCGCCTACCAGCAGGCCGGCCACCCCGACCGCCTGCTCTACCCCCTGATTCGTCGCGGCGGCAAGGGCGGCACGCTGGAGCGCGCCAGCTGGGACGAGGCGCTCGATTACGTCGTCTCGCGCTGGCAGCGCATCCAGGCCGAGCATGGCAAAGACGCCGTCGCCATCTACAGCGGCTCCTCCATGACCAACGAGAAGTGCTACGTGATGGGCAAGTTCGCCCGCGTCGCCCTCGCCACCCGCCACATAGACTACAACGGCCGCCTCTGCATGTCATCCGCCGCCGCCGGCTACGCCCGCGCCTTCGGCATTGACCGCGCGCCGCTGCCCATGACCGACATCCCGCTCACCAACGCCATGCTCGTCGTCGGCTCCAACGTCGCCGAATGCTTCCCCGTGATGATGCAGTGGATCTGGCAGGCGCGCGACCGTGGCGCCGCGCTGATCGTGGTGGACCCGCGCGAGACGCCGCTCGCGCGCACCGCCGACCTCTGGCTGCCCGTCAAGCCCGGCACCGATCCCGCCCTCCTGAACGCCCTGCTGCGCCAGATCATCACGGATGGCCTGGTGGACGAGGCGTACCTGAAAGCCCGCACCAACGGCTGGGACGAGGTGCGCGCCGCCGTCGCGCCGTTCACCCCGGAGGCCGCCGAGCGCCTCTGCGGCGTACCCGCCGAGCGCATCGTCGCCGCCGCCCGCCTCTACGGTCGCGCCGATCCCTCGCTCGTCATGCACGCGCGCGGCATCGAGCACAGCACCCACGGCGTCAAC
This sequence comes from Ktedonobacterales bacterium, assembly GCA_025935195.1. Lineage (GTDB taxonomy): Bacteria > Chloroflexota > Ktedonobacteria > Ktedonobacterales > JADMIN01 > JAICVS01. The sequence goes on along the minus strand of JAICVS010000019.1, from coordinate 35,035 downwards.
AACGTGCTGGCCTGCATCAACCTGGCGCTGGCGCGCGGCCAGCTCGGTAAGCCCGGCGGCGGCGCGATGATGATCACCGGCCAGGGCAACGGCCAGGGCGGGCGCGAGGTCGGCCAGAAAGCCAACCAGCTCCCCGGCTACCGCCACATAGACGTGCCGGAGGACCGCCAGTACATCGCCGACCTCTGGGGCATCCCCGTCGCGGAGCTGCCGTGGGAGGGCGCCGCCGCCACCGAGATGGTCCATCTCATGGCCGAGGGCGCGATCAAGAGCTGCATGGTCGTCTGCTCCAACCTGATGGTCTCGCTGCCCGACAACGCCGTCGTCCAGCGCGCGCTGCGACAGCTCGATCCGCTGGTGGTGGTGGACTTCTTCCTCTCCGAGACCGCCGAGCTGGCCGACGTGGTGCTGCCCGGCACCGTCTGGTGCGAGGACGAAGGCACCACCACCAACCTGGAGGGCCGCGTCATCAAGACCAATCAGGCGGTGGCCCCACCCGGCGAGGCCAAGCCCGACTGGCAGATCGCCGTCGAGCTGGCGGAGCGGCTCGGTCGTGGCAAATTCTTCCCCTACCGCGACGTGCGCGCCATCTGGGACGAGCTGCGTCTCGCCTCCAAGGGCGGCGTCTCCGACTACTATGGCATCACTTGGGAGAAGATTGACGAGCAGAGCGGCGTCTTCTGGCCCTGCCCCACGCTCGACTCCCCCGGCACGCCGCGCCTCTTCACCGAGCGTTTCGCCCACCCCGACGGCCGCGCCAAGATGTTCCCCATCCCCTACGCGCCGCCCGCCGAGGAGCCGGGCGAGTCCTTCCCGCTGCGCCTGACCACCGGCCGCGTCGTCTATCATTATCTCAGCGGCAACCAGACGCGCCGCCTGGGCTTCCTGCTCGCGCAGGCGCCGGAGCCGTGGGTGGAGATTCACCCCCGGCTAGCCGATCAGTTGGGCATCGCCAACGACGAGATCGTGCGCGTCGCCACGCCGCGCGGCGCGATGGAGGTCAAGGCGCTGATCGCGCCGACCATCCGCCCCGACACGATCTTCATCCCCTACCACTGGGGCCACCGGCTCGCCGCCAACCAGCTCACCAACCCCGCCGTCGAGCCGACCGTCAAGATTCCGGAGTACAAGGCCTGCGCCGCCCGCGTCGAGAAGCTCGCCGCCACCCCGGCGGCCACGACAGCGGCAACGCCCTTTGTGGTCGAGACCGCCGAGACGGCCAGGGCGGCGGCGGCGGTGAGCGCGGCCACGGCGGGCGCGGACGCCGCGACGACGGCGATCACATCCGGCGCGACGGAGAACTTCACGCCGGCCAACGCGCCCAAGATGTTCCCATACGCCGTGGGCGAAACCAAGGCCCCGCCCGAAAAGGCTGGCAAGACGTTCTAGCGGAAGGAGGGAAGCGCCGTGGCCGCGGCCGTCAAAACGCTCTTCGTGGACCCCTCGCGCTGCATCGGCTGTCGCTCGTGCGAAGCCGCCTGCCGCGAGTGCGACTCGCACAAAGGCGAGAGCATGGTGATGGTGGACTTCATGGATCGCGACCTGAGCGTCGCCACCCAGCCCACCGTCTGCATGCACTGCCAGGACCCCGTCGCGCCCTGCGCGCAGGTCTGCCCCGTGCTGGCGATCCTGATCACGCCGGACGGCGTCGTGCAGATGGCCGAGCCGTCGCGCTGCATCGGCTGCCGCAACTGTGTCTACGCCTGCCCCTTCGGCGTCCCCAAGTTCGACACTCAGGCGCGGCTGATGAAGAAGTGCAACCTCTGCTACGACCGCACCAGCCAGGGCGTGCAGCCCTACTGCTCCCAGGTCTGCCCCACGCACGCGCTCTGGTACGGCGACTACGAGGAGTTCGCCAACTCGCGCGTCGGCCATCCCGCCAACCTGACGGCATTCGGCGAGCAGAGCGTGCGCACGCGCGTCTACTTCGTGCTGCCCGACGAGACGCAAAAGCTCGACATCTCCGCGCTGCTGGATGAAGCGAGCGCCCAACAGCGCGCTGGCGCGCGCCCGCGCGAGGAGGCATGGGTCCTATGACGACGCCGAGCGACCGCCAGGTCTTCACCGCGCCCGGCCGCACGCCCACCGGCCCGCGCCGCACGCGCTGGCAGGCCGAGTTCCCCTATCACTGGGACGCCGACGATGTGGTCTCGCGCCGCGAGCTGCTGCGCTTCGCCGTGCTGGCCTCCGGCGCGCTCTTCGCCGCCACCGCCGGCATCGCCGCGCTCGGCCAGCTCCGCCCGCCGCGCACCAGCGGCCGCATCGCCATTGCCCGCGTCGGTGAGATCGCGCCCGGCGGAGTCAAATACTTCGAGTACACGCCCAGGGATGAACAGGCCATCCTGCTGCGCCTCGCCAACGGCCAGTTCGTCGCCTATAGCGGCCGTTGCACCCACCTCTCCTGCGCCGTTTACTTCGACGCGCGCCAGAACAAGCTACTCTGCCCCTGCCACGAAGGCGTCTTCGATCCAGAGACGGGCGACCCCATCGCCGGCCCGCCGCAGCGTCCCCTGCCGCGCATCACGCTGCGACAGGAGGGCGACACCCTCGTCGCCACCGAGGAGGCGCCCCAATGAGCGAGACGCCTGAGATGCGCGACATGCGTGAGATGCGCGAGGCGCGCGGCCATACACGCGCGCGGCTGGACGGCGCGGACGGTCACGGCGGCCTGGATAGTATAGATGGCCGCGCCCTCAGCGAGACGACGGCCTACGCGCGCCGCGCGCCCTCACACGGCCAGGCGGCCATCGTGCTGGCCGGCCTGACCATCGGCATGATCCTGATGGGCATCCAGCTCTGGCTGCTGACCGTCGCGCTCGACCTGTATCTGAGCGGCCGCCCCGAAGCCACCTGGCTCGCTGCCGCCATCTCCGGCCTCGTCTTCCTCGGCGGCCTGCTCATCCTGCGCCTGCTGCCGAAGCGCCCCAAGCGCCGCTGGTAAGTTGGGGAAGTAGACCTTGCGGATGCATGCCGCATAGATGATCAACAGGTGATCAACAGATGACACAGATGATCATCCTACGCGAATGATCATCTGTGTCATCTGTTGATCACCTGTTGTTACACGTGTTGTTACACGCCAGCGCGGACCGGAGCCGTTTAGAACGGCGGCCACAGCAGGCGGTACGCGCCGGTCTCCGCTTTCCACAGCCGCGCGCCCAGCAGCATCACCGCGACGCCGAACACGATGTAGAACACCTGGAGCCAGGCGACCGGCTGCTCCGGCGACATCACGGCGGTGAAGCCGACAACCGCGATCTCGACCAGCTCGAAGCCGATGATCATCACGCCGGAGACCACGGCGACCAGCGCCCCCAGACGCGGCCGCGCGAGGACGGCGCCGAGCGCGGCCAGCGCGCTGCCGCCGCACAGCACGCCTAGCGCGAGCGCCGGGATCATGAAATCGCTAAATGGGCCCCAGCGCAGAAAGTCGTGGGGCAGCGCCGGCACGACGAAGATCGCGCCCCAGAGAGTGGTCGCGGCCAGGAACAGCTCCAGCGCGGCGAGCGTCAGGCGCACTCCCCAGTGCGCGCTGGTCGCCGTTGCCGTCTTCGTCGTGGCGGCATCGGGCACGCGCGACGGCGTGACAGGTGGACGGGCAATGGTCAACATAGAGGCATCGCTTCCAGGGCGATGAACTTCCCGGCGCATCCTTCGACACGTCTCGCGGCGGCCCTATGCGTGCGCCGGAACCCTTCGCCGATCATCACGTTACACCCGGCGAGTCTCATACCCATCACACCCAGACGCCGTAGCATCACCGCCCCATTACGTGCTTGCTGCTGGACGTCATCCGGCAGGCCCGCGAGCATGTCGCGGAAGCGCTTCGATGTGCGATTCGGCCACGAACGAGCATCACTCATAGCTCTCGCTCAGTGGGCGCGTCAACCCCGCCTCATCCTCGGTCTCGGCTTCCGCCGAAAGCATGTCGAGCAGCGCGTCCGTCTTCGGATGGCGCGGCAGCGTGTCCCAGCGCCGCTCATCCGCCAGCTCAAGCAGCCTTGCCGCGATGGCATTCCGCTCATCCTCGGGCAGCGTTTCGATCTGCTCGATCACCCGCTGGAGCTGCTCGGTCATAGCGGACCCCTTTCCTCGCGCGCTCCCGCGGTATAGCGCGGTATAGCATGGGAGGCCCGCGAAGAACCTCACGCCGTGATGTCGAAGCGAGCGTAGAGCGGCGGCGGCTGCGGAATACCCACACCGGCCACCGAGATGAAGAAGAACTCGCCCACTTTCGGCTCGTACGTGCCGACGTTGGCCGCGCCGGCCACCGGTGTCGCCGTCGTATACGGCGGCAGGCCGAGCGCGTACACATACACCGGCGGGCAGAGGCAGAAGCTCGTGCGCAGCGCGCCGCTCGTGGGGATGGTGAGCCATTGCAGCCCCGCCGCCGCCCCCACCGGCGCCGGCACCGGCGTGGACTGGATGCGCGCCGGCGGAATGTCCTCCGCCGTGAGCGCCAGCCAGAGGTGGCAGCCGGCCTGGATGCCGGAGATGTCCACGCTCACCTGCGTGCCGGCGGGACCGTGATCCGGCGTGAGTGTGATGAGCGCGCTCGGCTGGATGACGGGCTGGTTGGCATGCGGGCAATCAATCGGCAATGACGTGACACTCGTGTGCGCGGGCGCGGGCGAGCCGATCAGCCGCCCGACATCCGCCGTGGCAGTGGGCGTTGTCCCGGTCGGCGTCGAATCCGCTCCCGGCGCACACGCCACCAGTAGCGCGGCCAGCAGGCAGATGAGCAGCGCGAAGCAACGTGTATCGCCCCTTGACCGTAGGGGCGCACCGCGTGCGCCCGCCGCGCGCAGAGATATCCTCGCCATGCCGCCCGCCATGCCGCCACCCCTTCGCTCCACTCTCAACCGCGCCGCATTCTCGCCACCGCGTGCCATGGCATGCGCTGTTCGCATGGCTACTCTACTACAGCCGCGCAAGCAGGGGAAGCGGGAAATGACCAGCGGATGCTCCGCACCCTATCGGCATCCATCGTCTACTGAGGTTAGGCGATGAGCTTCCTTCTTGACATCCCACTCAGTTTATGGTAATTTAGTTCTATTATCGTGGCGCCACCCCGCGCCGCCAGCACCTTAACAACCAAATAGATAGCCAAACGGCCAATCGCGGCCCTGAGGGTGGCCGCCTGGATACAACCACCACCCGTCGCTCTCTTGCCGCTTTTGCCGCCCACCTTGCCATCCATTGCCACTTCTTGCCCCAATCTTGCCGCTTTTGCCACCCAGAACGCGCACTGTCACGTCGCCAATCCACGCCACTCGGCTTGAATTCAGGGTTTGAGAGGAGTATGCCCCCGATGCGCGGCTGAAAAGCGGCAAAAACGGCAATGTTGACCGCCACGGTCAACATCAGGTCAACATCAGATGCGCTCGGTGAGGGCCGGCGCCGCGTCGCGGAGCGGAGCGTCTAGGTCGAAGAAGACCGCGCGGACCCTCTCGCCTCACAGCGCCTTACGGAACACGTGCGACGACTTCGTGATCGTGTAGCCAAGCGACTGGTAGAAGCGGTGCGCGCGCTCGCGGGCCACGTTCGAGCGCAGCGTCACCTCATCGTAGCCGCGCTCCGCCGCCCACGCCTCCGCCACTGCCACCAGCGCGCGGCCAACCCCCGCGCCGCGCCGCGCCTCATCCACCACCAGCCCGGCGATCTCGGCGCATGGATCGGATTCCATCGTCAGCCGGCCCTGCACGTGGACGAAGCCGGCGATATGCTCCTCCGCCTCCTCATCCTCGTCCTCGGCCACGAAAGTGGCGCTCTCGGGCCGCTCCGCGAGCAGGCCGAAGCGGTGCGCCACCTGTGCGGGCGTGGAAGGGTAGCCAAGCTGGCCGCAGAGCGCGGCGACCTCGCCGGCATCACCGGCCGTCATCGAGCGAATACGCATGGCCTGCCTCCTCGCGTGTCTCCTCGCATGTCGCTTTCGCCGTCCATTAGACGACACAACGTCGGGCGGGTTCAATGGCAGCGTGATATGACATGACCCCATCCCAAACATCTCTCCCCTTCCCCTTGACGCTCAATGCTTAGACGTGCTATATATTTCTTTGCACAACATTTAGCATAGCAAAATGATTGACGGGCAACGTGTTGGCGGAGCTTACCGCTCGCGACGGCGCGACGCGGAATGTATCAGCGGCATGAATCGAGGGACGCGGATGACGGATGCGGCAGTGCGGGAGCAGTTGGCAAAGAGGCCCGCCGCGACCGAAGACCGGGCCGAGCTGCTACGGCAGACGGTGCGCCAGATGATGGTCGGGCTGCGCATGATGAAGCTGGTGACCAAGCAGCTTACGGCGGACGTGCCGCGTGAAGTGGCGCAGATGGGCGAGGGGCAGTACCACGCCGTCCACGCGCTTTTCGAGCACGAGCGCCTCAAGGCCGGCGAGCTGGCCGAGCGCTGCCACGTCAGCGAGCCGACCATCTCGAAGATGCTGAAGGGCCTGGAGCACGGCGGCCTGGTCGAGCGCCAGACCGACCCCGCGAACCGCCGCGTCGTCTGGGTCAGCCTCACACCGCGCGGCCGCGCCCTGCACGACCAGATGATCGCGCACTTCGAGAGCGCGCTCGTCCGCGTCATGGACGGCCTGAGCGACGACCAGCTCCGCGACCTGATCGCCGCCTTCGGCCATCTGGCACAGCTCGTCGAGGGTGACGAGCGTCGCCGCCCGCCGAAGACGCGCGACTAGCCCCTCACCAACGGGGCACGACGAGGGATTGACGCGGCCCGGCCGCGCACAAGCGATTCACACAAAGAGTGATTCTCTGGGGAGGGGATCTATGGCACGCGCATCCGTAGGCGGCTCGGCCGCCGGAGCGATGCACATCACGACGTCCGGCAAGGCGATCAGCCGGCGCCAGCTCTACACCATCATGGGCGGCGTCATGCTCGGCATGCTGCTCTCATCACTGGACCAAACGGTGGTCGGCCCGGCGCTCTTCCGCATCGTGCGCGACCTGCACGGCCTGGAGCACTATGCCTGGGTGACGACCGGCTACCTGCTCACATCCACCATCACCGTGCCGATCGTCGGCAAGCTGAGCGACCTGTACGGCCGCAAGTGGCTCTTCGTCGGCGGCATGGCCGTCTTCCTCGTCGGCTCCTGGCTCTCCGGCCTCTCGCGCGGCACCGGCTTCTTCACCCCCTTCGGGCTGGACATCTCCGGCCTGACAACGGGCATGGCCGAGCTGATCGCCTTCCGCGGGCTGCAAGGTATCGGCGCCGGCATGCTCATGGCGAACGCCTTCGCCATCATCGGCGACCTCGTCTCGCCGGCCGAGCGCGGCCGCTGGACTGGTCTGTTCAGCGCCGTCTTCGGCCTCTCCAGCGTGATTGGCCCAACCATCGGCGGCTTCATTACCGACAACATCGGCTGGCAGTGGGTCTTCTACGTCAACGTGCCGGTCGGCGCCGTCGCGCTCGCCGTCGTCATCACCCAGTTCCCCAGCCTCAAGAACGACCACCACACCACCCGCTCGATCGACTGGCTGGGCGCGGGCGCGCTGGTCGGCGCGCTGACGCCGCTGCTGGTGGCGCTCTCGCTGGGCGGCTCGCCCGACTTCCCCTGGAGCTCGCCCAAGGTGATCGGCCTGTTCGCCTTCGGCGGCGTGATGCTGATCGGCTTCATCCTGGCCGAGTGGAAGGCCAAAGAGCCGCTGCTGCCGCTCGATCTGTTCAAGAGCCGCACCTTCGCGCTGGTGGCGATCACCACCTTCCTGACCGGCGTCGGCATGTTCGGCGCGCTGATCAACATCCCGCTCTTCATCCAGGGCGTGCAGGGCGACAGCGCCACCAACAGCGGCAACTCGCTGCTGCCGATGACGCTCTCGCTGGTGGCGATGAGCATCGTCTCCGGCCAGTTGCTCACACGCACGGGCAAGTATCGCTGGCTGGGCGTCTTCGGCATGTCGGCGCTGACGCTGGGCATGTTCCTGCTCTCACGCATGCGGGTGGATACCCCGCGCCTCCAGACCATCGCCTTCATGCTGCTGCTCGGCGTCGGTTTGGGCGTGGCGATGCCAATCTACACGCTGATCGCGCAGAACGCCTTCCCCATCCAGCGCCTGGGCGTGGTGACGGCGGCGACCACCTTCTTCCGCTCCATCGGCGGCACCGTCGGCATCGCCGTGCTGGGCACGCTGGTCAACAGCCGCTTCACCAGCGACTACACGGCCAACCTCTCGCCGCAAATCAAGAACAACCCGCAGTTCGGCGCCTTCCTGGCAAAGCTCAACCCGCAGGCGTTGATCAGCCCCGACACCATCGCCGCGATCAAAGGCCAGTTGGTGGCGGCGAAAGTGCCGGGACAGCAGATCGCCGGCATCCTGGACGCCATCCAGGCGCCGATCCGGCCGGCGCTCTCCAACGCCATCACCGAGGCGTTCCTGATTGGCGCCGCCGCGGTCGCCCTCGCCATCCTCGCCACTGCCCTCATCCCCGAGGTGCCGCTGCGCAAGGCCGGCGCTCGGCCGGGCATGGCCATTGAGGGCGCGGCGGAGGCGCAGGCCGAGCAGGTTGCCGCCGAGGCGCTGGCCTCCGGCACTCCTGGCGAGCGGCCGGCCATCGCCCGCTAAGTAGATCGAGCGTGAAGCCCAGCAGACAAATCGGGGAGCCGTCGCCGCAAGGTGGCGGCTTCCCTTCATGGCGCCGCATCTGTCAGTGCCGTGCCGGCATGGCAAGCCGGATTGTGAAAGCTGCCTTGATCTCCTTGTAACAATCGCCGCGCCACCCGGACGATAGATCATGCGATGTCTGCCACCGCCATCCCGCCGCGCCAGAGGGGTTTGACGCATGCGCCCACCCGCTCTATACTTCCGCAATGCTCCACGTGACACAGCCGATCTCCAAGTGATCGCGGAACACGCGCGTGCGGGGTGGCGGGAAGGTGGGGCGGACATGGGCGAGGATGTGGACGGGCCGCGACAGCAACAGCAGCCGCCAGTAGTGATAGCCGATGCTCTGCCAGAGGAGCGCGCCGGCGACACGTCGCCCGCCACGTCGGACGAGTTGACGCTGCTCACTGCCTGCGCGACGGCGATGAGGCGGCCTTCGAGACGCTGGTGAACGCGCACTACCCCGCCATGCTGCGCGTCGCGCTCATGTACGTGCGCAACCGCTCGGTCGCCGAGGAGGTCATCCAGGAGACGTGGCTGGCGGTGTTGCAAGGGCTGGCGCGCTTCGAGGGCCGCTCGTCGCTCAAGACCTGGATCTTCCGCATCCTGGCGAACCGCGCGCGCACACGCGCCGTGCATGAGGGCCGCAGCGTGCCCTTCTCGGCGCTCATCTCCCAAGAGGCCGAGGGCGACGAGCCGGCGGTCGAGCCGGAGCGCTTCCGCCCGGCCGACGCGCAGTGGCCGCGCCACTGGGCCAGCGCGCCACAGAGCTGGGGCGAGCTTCCAGAGGAGCGCATGCTTGCGCTGGAGACGCGCGAGCGCATCCGCCTCGCCATCGAAGCGCTGCCGCCTGCGCAGCGCGCGGTGATCACCCTGCGCGACATCGAAGGGTGGGACGCCGGCGAGGTGAGCGGCCATCTCGGCGTGACGGACGGCAATCAACGGGTGCTGCTGCACCGCGCCCGGTCAAAGGTGCGGGCGGCGCTGGAACGCTATCTCGCGGAAGTGTAGGCGGAGCGGACTATGGCTACCGTAGAAGAAGATCTGAGCTGCCAGGAGCTCGTCGAGCTGGTGACGGCGTACCTGGAGATGACGCTGCCGCCGCTCGAGCAGGCGCGCTTCGAGGCGCACCTCGCGATCTGCCCCGGCTGCACCAACTACCTGGCGCAGATGCGCGAGACCATCCGCCTGGCAGGCATGCTCTCCGAGGAGACCATCCCCGACGATGGCAAGGCGAAGCTGCTCGACGCCTTCCGCACCTGGAAACATCAGCATACCGGCGAGTAGTGGACGCTCATATGCTCATGAGAGTGGGCAGGGGGCGCGGCGATGACTGTGGATGAAGCCGTAGCGTTCCTGGCAGCGTGCTATGGGCTGCGAGCAAGCGCGCTAACCCCTATCGGCGCGGCGGGAGACGCCGGCCGCGCGCTCTACCGCATCACGGACGAGCAAGGACGAAGCTGGGTGCTGCGGTCGTATCGCGTGGATGGCCGCGTCGCCCCCTGGCTGGGCGGCGCCGCCGCGCCTGAGTGGATGGATGGACGGGCGGCGTTGCTCGCGGCGCTGGAACGGCGCGGATATCCAGCGCCGCGCCCGCTGCCGGCACGCGATGGCGGCCTCGTCGCTCGCGACGATACCTGGTGTGCGTTTGTGGAGGGCTTCATCGCGGGCGCGCCGTTAGCGTGGTCGTCGTCAGACGACATCCGCGCGCTGGCGGAGGCGCTCGGCCGGCTGCATACGCTCGCCCCGGTTCCCCAGGCGCCGCCCTCATGGTGGCATCCCGTCGATCATGCGGCCGCCAGGGCGCTGGCGGCGCTTGGCCCGGCGGGGCCGGACATTCCGGACGAGTGGCGGGCGCTACACGCCCGGTTCGCCTCCGCGCTGGCCTTCTTCCGCGACCATCGCGATCATGCGGACCTGCCCGTGACGCTCATCCATGGCGACTGCTGGCCGGCGAACGCGGTGCGCACGAGCGCGGGTCAAGTGGCGCTGATTGATTGGGAGTGTGCGGGGCTGGGCGCGGCCGTGCTAGACCTGGGCGGTCTGCTGGCGGATTGCCACCCTGATCCGGCGCCCGGTGCGAGCATCGCCGTCACCCCGGAGCCGGTCGCGGCGGTGGTGGTGGGATATAGCCAGTACCGGCGTCTCAGCCCTGCCGAGCTGGACGTGCTGCCCGATGTCGCGCGCTTCGGCGTGGCGTTCGTCGGCGCGCTACGCTACCTGTGGGCGCGACAAGACGGCTGGAATGAGCGCATCGAGCGCAGCCTGCACCGGCTGCGTGCCCGCTTCGACGCGGCCAGTAGTGCGGCCGAGCTGGCCCGCGAGCAGATCACGCGAAGCTCATAAGCGGATCGGCCCTTCGCGCTTCAGGGCGCACACAAGCAGCCAGGTCGTCAACTCGGCCACCCGACAGGGTGGCGAGCGTGGGCAGTATCTCAGTGGAATGTCCGTGGGAGCGACGGAGTATTCCGCTCCGGGGTGTCCATCAGGCCCAGGTCGTCTCCATGGGTGGGGGAGTGCGCAGCGTCGAGAGCACGACGCAGTACTTCTCCGCCTTCTCGCGCAGCGCCGCGATCTGCTCCGGTGTGGCCTCCGGCGCCACGATCTCAAAGCGCGTGCGGATCGCGCTGAAGCCGACCGGCGCTTGCGGGTCAATCCCCAGCGTGCCCTTTAGATCCAGATCGCCCTCGACGGTGACGGCGATCGTCTCCGTGCGGATGCCCATCGCCTCGGCCACCATCTGCGTCGTGAGCTGCGCGCAGGCCGCCAGCGCACCGAGCAGCAGATCGCCGGAGCAAGCGCCGGTGCCCTCGCCGCCCACGCCGGGATGCGCCTGTGCGGCGTAGAGGGCGCGGCCAAGGTCCACGCCGCACGAGATGGGCGTGTCGGTCTGGCTGCCCCTGGCCGTCAGCGTGATCACCGCGCTGCCAGGGTTTTCACGGTATCCCGCCTTCAAGGGACGTTGCTTCTCGCGCAGGTTGATGGTGGTCATGTCACACCTCCCGTCTGTCTCGCGTCATCCGCGCTGCCACGACGTATCTAGCCGCCGGCTCTATGACCGGATCGAGCGTCGTAACCAATGGCTCCCACAGTATACGTCGAGGCCGCCGCGCGCGGACAATGGCACATGGGAAGTCGCGCGCGACCGCGACGAGCGCCGTGATCGGCGCTGGGCCAGTTCGTAGCCTTCAGATTCCGTTCCCACAAGTACCTTTGGTCGCGGAGGGTATGAAAGATGCCGCTCCTGCTCTACTATCGCCAAGGCTGGGTAACACCAGGAAGTAGCTTGATACCGTCCTGACAGTCCTGATGGTCCCACTCGCGCCCTGGCGTCCCGACGATGGAGTGAGGTTCCGATGCGCTTGTTCGACCCTGACCGCACAGGAGATGCTATGAGCCGCCGCTGGCCGTTGTTTGGGATCTTCATCCTGTCTGGCGCGGCCGGGCTGGTTTATGAGGTCGTCTGGGGACGCCAGCTCGTCCTCGTCTTCGGCAATACGACACAGGCGGTCTCGGCAATCCTCACAGGCTTCTTCGGCGGCATGGCCATCGGCAGTGCGCTCGGCGGCAGGCTCGCCGATCGCGTCCGCCGTCCGCTGCGGATGTACGGCCTGCTCGAGCTCTTCCTCGTCGTAATCGTGCTGCTCACGCCGGTCACGTTCCGGCTCCTCCACCTGATCTACCGCGGGGTGTTCGACTCACTGGTGGCCGATCCGCAGCTCCTGGCGCTCGTCCGCTTCGGCCTCTCGCTCCTGGCGCTCGGACCAGCCACCATCCTGATGGGCGCGACCCTCCCCACGCTCACCCGCCACCTGTCACGCGATTCCGCCGGCCTGAGCTTGGCGTTCGGCCGGCTCTATGCCGCGAACACGTTCGGGGCGATCCTTGGGACGATTGCGGCCGGCTTCATCCTCATCGAGCTTGTGGGGCTGACCGGCACGCTGCTCGTTGGGGTCGGTTGCTCAGCAATCGCGGGGAGCGTGGCGCTTCTGCTCGACCGCGCGCAAGGCCAGCCGGCGGCCGCCGCGAAGATCGCTTCTCCCTTGGCGCGGCATGCGACCCCGCCGGAGACGAGCGCCACCGCGGACCTGAAGACGCATCCGCGCGTGCGGCTGGCGCTGATCGTGGCCTTCGTCTCCGGCTTGACCTCGCTCGGCTATCAGGTGCTCTGGACACGGCTGCTCGCATCGGGAACAGGCAACTCCACCTACGTCTTCACGATGATCCTCGCCATCTTTCTGATCGGTCTCGCGCTCGGGGCGGCGACCTTCAACGCCTTCCGTGCGCGCATCCACACGCTCAACCTGTTGGCCTTCGGTCAGATCGCCATCGCGCTCCTCGTGCTGCTGGGGATGGTCATCCTGATCGGCGACGGTAGCTCCGGGCTGCTCGCGCTGGCAGCGACGTTCCGCTCGCTGGCCAGCCAGCTTAGCCAGCTCGCCGTGTTCATGGTCGTGGTCCTGCCGGCGACCTTCGTGATGGGCCTGACGTTTCCCGCCGCCTCCGCCCTGGTCGCCGATCCCGATGGGCACGTCGGCTCGAATACCGGCCTCCTCCTCTCAGCGAACACGCTCGGCGCCATCACCGGCACCTTCCTCGTCCCGTTCGTCGTGATCCCGCTCGTCGGCTCGCCGGTCGCGGTTGGCCTGATCGCCCTCCTGAATGTCAGCACCGGCATCGCCCTCGCCCTTGCCGGTCGCATCGAGCCGCGCTTCCTTCGCACGATCACGGCGACAGCAGGAGCGGTGGCGGCTGCCATGCTCGTGGTCGCCCTCACCAGCGGTGAGGTCTTCCTCGACCCGAATGTCGCCTGGCTCCGCGCGCATCACGGCATCATCTCGCGCTCCGCGGAGGACGAGATCGCCTCCGTCCAGGCCGGCGCCATCAACGGCACTCCGCAGTTGTGGGTCGCCGGCACCTCGATGACCAGCCTGACGGTGGACGCCAAGCTGATGCCAATTCTGCCGCTGATGCTCCGCCCGCGCTCCCGGACCGACCTGACGATCGCGTTCGGGATGGGGTCGGCGTACCGGGGAGCGCTGAACGCTGGGCTGACCGCGGAGGCAGTGGAGCTCGTCCCGTCGGTCCCGCAGATGCTCGACGTCTTCTACCCCGACGCCCATCAGGTGCTATCCGATCCCAGGGGCCACGTCGTCATTGCCGACGGGCGCAACTTCGTCGAGCTGACCGACCACCGCTACGACATCATCGTGGTCGATCCGCCGCCACCGATCTATACCTCCGGCGTGTCGGTGATCTCGTCGCGCGAATTCTACGCGGCGGCGAAAGCGCGCCTGAATCCAGGCGGAGTGATGATGCAATGGATTCCCTATGGTCAGACGGTGGACGAGTTCAAGGCGCATGTGCGGACGTATCGTAACGTCTTTCCGCACGTGATCATCGCCTTCGGGCCTGGAAGCAACGGCCTCTTCATGCTCGGCTCCGACCAGCCGATCACCTTCGACCCCGCCGCGATCCGCCAGGTGCTCAGCCGGCCACGGATCGTTCAGGACATCTCTTCGGCGATCGACTCACCCGAACACGATGTGAGCGGCTGGGCATCGCTGATCCCCAGGCTCGTCTGGATCCAGGGGGATCAGGTCGCGGCGTTCGCTGGCGCTGGGCCGCTTGTCACCGACGATCACCCGCTCCCAGAGTATTTCCTCCTGCGCCACCTGTTCGGGCCAGAGTCCCCAGCCGTCTCGAAAGCGCTCCTCCAATCGCTGACCCCGGCCCCGCCGTCTCCATCCGCCTCTCTGCCCCCAACGCTCAGGCCAGCCGAGGGCGGATAAACCACAGGAAGCTATGGGTGTCGAGCAGCAGCCTCACGGCATATGCTCTTCGAAGTCGGCCAGGGGCGCATCGAAATCCTCGCTCATGACGATGAGGCCCTGCGCGCTGCCCGCCTTCCGGCGGCGCTTTGCGTGGGCCGCCGGCACGAGCTGCACGGCCTGCTCGCTGTCGTCTCCGTTGCGGGTGATGAGCACGGTCTCGCCCTTCACCGCTGCGTCAATCAGCTCGGCCAACCGCTCTTTCGCTTCGTCGGCGCTTACCTGATACATCGCCGTTCGCCTTTGCATTGCGCGAGATGCCCTACACTGCGTCCTCAGTCTACCACTACCACAATACAGGATGGGGCCGAGCTGATGGCGCCCAGCCCCACTATTCAGAACAGACACGATACAGACCGGCGCGATCAGACACGCTCGATCAGACACGCTCGATCAGACACGCTCGATCAGACACGCTCGATCAGACACGCTCGATGATGGTGGCGGTACCCAGGCCGCCGCCGCAGCACATCGTCTGCAAGCCGTAGCGCGCCTCACGCCGCTCCAGCTCGTGCAGCAGCGTGACCATCAGCTTGGCACCGGAGCAGCCGAGCGGATGGCCCAGCGCGATGGCGCCGCCATTGACGTTCACCTTCTCCATCTCGGGGTGAATCTCGCGCTGCCAGGCCAGCACGACTGAGGCGAAGGCTTCGTTCACCTCGAAGAGGTCAATGTCATCGAGCTTCAATCCGGCTTTGGCGAGAATCTGCTGGGTGGCGGGGATGGGGCCGGAGAGCATCAGCACCGGGTCCACGCCGACCACCTTCTGCGCCACGATGCGCGCGCGCGGCGTCAGGCCCAGCTCGGCCGCCTTCTCCGGCGTGGTCAGCAGCAGCACGGCGGCGCCGTCGCTGATCTGGCTGGAGCTGCCGGCGGTGATCTTGCCTTCGGGCTTGAAGGCGGGCTGCAAGCCGGCTAGCTTCTCCAGCGTGGTGTCGCGGCGCACGCCCTCGTCGCGTGCGAAGACGGAGCCGTCGGCCAGCGGGATGGGCATCAGCTCGCGGTCGAAGTGGCCGGCGTCCTGCGCGGCGGCGGCGCGCTGGTGGCTGCGCAGGCCGTAGGCGTCCAGCTCCTCGCGAGGGATGTCCCACTTCTCGGCCATCAGCTCGGCGGAGATGCCCTGGTGGACCAGCGGGTACATCTCCAGCAGCGAGGGCGGGAAGGGGTGGCCGCCGCTGGCGGTGGAAGAGCCAATGGGCAGCCGGCTCATGGCCTCGATGCCGCCGGCGATGGTGACATCGGCCACACCGGACTGGATGAGGTTGGCGGCGAAGTGGATGGCCTGCTGGCCGGAGCCGCACTGGCGATCCACCGTCGTCGCGGGGACGGAGATGGGGAAGCCGGCCTGGAGCACGGCGTTGCGGGCGACGTTGACGGCCTGCTCGCCGACCTGGCTGACGCAGCCCATCACCACGTCTTCGACGACGGCCGGGTCAATGTTCGCGCGCCGGACCAGCTCGCGCAGGGCCATCGCGCCAAGCACGACCGGATGCACGTCTTTGAGCGAGCCGTTGCGCCTGCCGACGGGCGTGCGCACGGCCTCCACGATCACGACTTCGCGCATAACTGCTGCCCTACCCTTTCCGCTCATCCGGACCGCGCGGCGGCGTACAGCGTACCAGGAATCTCGCAACGAACCGCGCCACAGATAGCCTGTGCGGGCATTATACCCGCCGCCATGGGAACGCAGAGCGTTGCCAGCTAACGCCGAGACGTATCACATCTCCTCGCCCCAGGTGAGGTCCACCTTGCCGAAGTGGACGTGATCGCCG
This sequence comes from Ktedonobacterales bacterium, assembly GCA_025935195.1. Taxonomy (GTDB): domain Bacteria; phylum Chloroflexota; class Ktedonobacteria; order Ktedonobacterales; family JADMIN01; genus JAICVS01. Next base: position 18,810 of record JAICVS010000019.1, on the reverse strand, counting down.
GGCATGACGCCGGCCTCTTCCAGCGCCGCGAAGACGCCGAGCTTGCGCATCTGGCGCTCCAGCCGCTCCATGCCCTCGGCGCTGTCGGGGTCGGTCATGGCGACCATGCGCTCGACACGGCGGCCGCGCACGCGGAAGCCATCCACGACCTCCTCGACGGCGAAGGCGTCATCCGGTTCGGGACGCAGCACGACGCCGGTGGCGGGCACCGCGACGGCCAGGCGCTCCTGGCGCTCGGCCTCCTCTTGGCGTATCTCGCCCAGGCGGTGGGCGGTGTCGTTGAGCAAGTCTTGCACGCCCTCGCGCGTGGCGGACGAGATGGCGAAGGCCGGAAGGTCGAGCTGCTCGGCGCGGCGGCGGACGTCCGGCCACTTGGCGCGCGCCTCAGCCAGATCCATCTTGGTGAGCACGACGACCTGTGGGCGCTCGGCCAGCTCCGGACTGTATTCGGCCAGCTCCTTGTTGATGGCCTCGAACTCCTCCCACGGGTCTTTGTCGGACATGCCGTCAATCAGGTGCAGCAGCAGGCGCGTGCGCTCGACGTGGCGCAGGAACTCGTGGCCCAGGCCGACCCCTTGGGCGGCGCCTTCGATCAGGCCGGGGATGTCGGCGATGACGAAGCTGGAGAAGTCGCCGCCGATGGGGTCGCCCACGACGGCGACGCCGAGGTTGGGGACGAGCGTGGTGAAAGGATAATCAGCGATCTTGGGGCGAGCGGCGGTGACGACGGAGAGCAAGGTGGATTTGCCGGCGTTGGGGTAGCCGACGAGGCCGACATCGGCGATCAGCTTGAGCTCCAGCGCGAGTGTGATCTCCTCACCCGGCTCGCCAAGCTGCGCCTCGCGCGGGGCCTGATTGGTGGCGGTGGCGAAGTGGACGTTGCCCAGCCCGCCGCGCCCGCCGCGCGCGACCATCACCTGCTGGCCGGCGTCGGTGAGATCGGCGACGAGGCGGCCCGTCTCGGCCTCGCGCACGACGGTGCCGGCCGGTACACGCAGGGTGAGGTCGTCGCCGGCGGCGCCGTGGCGCTTCTGGCCGGTGCCGGCGCCGCCGGACTCCGCCTTGAAGTGCTGGTGGTAGTGGAAGTCCACCAGGGTGTTCATGCCGGGGTCGGCTTCGAGGTAGACGCTGCCGCCGCGGCCGCCGTCGCCGCCGTCCGGCCCGCCCATCGGCACGAATTTCTCGCGGCGGAAGTGCCGGGAGCCGTTACCGCCGTTGCCCGCCGTGATGTAGATTTTGGCGCGGTCGAAGAACTGCATGTTTGTATCGCCTCCTGCCAGACACCCGCCAGACACACGGCGGCGGGGTGGCCCCGCAAGGGACGAACCCCGCCACATCCCTGAATGCGTGCGTTGTGTTGTGCTGCTGGTTGTGATGCGGCTTGTGCTGTTGACGGTAGGCCGGGTGGGAATCGAACCCACGACCAAACGGTTATAAGCCGTTCGCTCTTGCCACTGAGCTACCGACCCGCGAGACTCCCGCGAGACTCCCGCGAGACTCCCGCGAGACTCCCGCGAGACTGACGCGGGGTCGTGCCGGATCGCGTGGTGGGCCCAGCAGGGATCGAACCTGCGACCAAACGGTTATGAGCCGTCCGCTCTGCCGCTGAGCTATGGGCCCGGTCGCGCGTGCGGCATGGCACACAGCACGCGGCCTGTAGTGTATCACATATGGGGCGGCGGGCGGCGAGGGAACGGAGAACGAGGAAGGGGAATTGAACCGCAGAGGACGCAGAGGAGGAGAAGAGAGGATGGGACGGGCGAACGGCAATGTTGACCATCCCAGTCAACTTTGCCATTTTTGCCGCTTTGCGGTTGTGTGTTGGGAGTATGCCCCTTTCGATTGCTGAATTCAAGCGGGTTTGCCGGGATTGCCGTTGCCACATTCGCGGCAAAAGTGGCAACGATCGCGGCAAAAACGGCAAGGGTGGCAACGGGATCGGCAACGGCTTTGCCACATTGTGAGTACGCGACGCTACGGCGAGGAACGGGTGGCGGATATCGTTATGCGATTGTTAAGGTGCTGGCGCTCTCGCAGAAAAGAGAACGCATGTTCTTATCGAGAGTATAGCATGTGGGGCGGGTGAAGGCAATGGCGGCTCACATCGCTTGCATGGACGCCGGATGATCTCGGCGCCCATATCGCGGCACGCTTGACATGAGGTCGCGCGGCATCCGATACTGAAGCGTTGGCCGCCCTATGGAGACCCCGGCGGCAACAGGGATTCTCTCGGATGATCTACAACGTCGCTCAACTTCTCAAAGCCAATGTCGGCACGGTCCAGCGCGTGGAGCTGGACGACGCGGACGAGCTGGACCTGCGCGAGAACGAGGCCAGCCTGGCGGGGCCGGTGGAGGGGCAGGCCAAGCTGCACCGCACCAACCAGGGCATCTTCGTGGATGGCATCGTGCGCCTGCCCGTCGCGCTGGACTGCACGCGCTGCCTGAAATCCTTCACCACGACGATGGAGTTCCCGCTGCGCGAGCAGTTCTACCCGACGATTGACGTCAACACCGGCGAGCCGGTGGCGCCGCCGCAAGACGACGATCTCTCCTTCCCCATTGACCACAACCACATCCTGGACCTGCGCGAGGCGATCCGCCAGAATCTGGTGCTGGCGCTGCCGGTGCGCACCCTCTGCAAAGAGGACTGCGCGGGGCTGTGCGCGCAGTGCGGCAAGGATCTGAACGAGGGGCCGTGCGACTGTGCGCCGGAGGCCGGCGACGCGCGGTTCGAGAGCCTGCGGCAACTGCTGGAGCTGCCTGAAGTGTAGGGATCGCTGACGCCACATAAGTCCCCGGCCGCGTTATGGTGGCCGGGGGCTTTTGTATGAGGCACCGGAAGCGCCGCAATCTTGGTGAGTATCCGCGGGAACTGGAGGACAGGCCAGCATAGCGCCGGGCATGAAGTGGCCTGCTGCCGCGCGGCTAACAGCGGCCTCGCCCCTCGACAGCCGCGCTATACTCAGGGAGCGCGAGACGCGCACGCAAAGGAGGCGAGGGAAACGTGGACACTATCAGGAGCGGCACAAACAGCACCAGCGGCGCAGACGGCGGGAAGATCGGGCGAACGCGGTTGCCGCGCGGCTGCTGGCTGTGCGCGCTGATCGTCGCGCTGGCGCTGCTGCTCGCCGCCTGCGATAGCCAGTCCAGCGGGGCGAGCGCAACGCCTCCGGCCGCGCCCACGAGCACCTCCGCGTTGAGCGGCGGCCCAGGCCCCACCGTCGCCGCCTCACCCTCCGCACAGGCCACTACCACCGGCGCCACCGGGCAGGTCGGCTTCGCCTCGGTCTGCTCCCAGCCCGCCAGCGTGACGGCTCAACTCCCCGCCAACATCCCCGCCTACCCCGGCGCGCGGCTCCAGATCAGCCAGGCGCAAGGCGGCTTCGGCCTCTACGGCCTCTGCTCCGGCGACGGCCGCGCCGCCATCGCCGCCTTCTACGCCGCGCAGCTCCCCGCCAAGGGCTGGCAGCAGCTCAAGCAGAACCCGCTCAGTGACACCGCCATCCAGATCACCGCCGCGCAGGGCAATGCTCACGTCATCCTCACCGTCGCCGACGATGCGCAGGCCGCCGGCGTCGTGGACATCATCATTCAGACGACCGGCTTGTAAGCTTCCGAGGCGCTTTCCCGATCAGGCCGTCGCCGCCGGCGTCTCGCGTCGTGCCAGCATCCGGCCCGCGCCGAGCTGATCCAGCACACCGAGCACGCCCGCCACCAGCAGTTGCGGGCTGGCCAGCAGCGCCCACCAGCCGACGACGAAGAAGAACGCGATCCCCGCCAGGATGAGCACGATGCCGCCGACCGCCGGCAGCTTCACCGCCAGCAGCGCCGCCGCCAGCGCCACCAGGCAGACTAGCAGCCCGATGAAGCCGTGCGTCGCGTCCGCCGTGCTGCCGAGGAACTGCGCGACGCGATTTGACGCCGAGACGATCGTGTTGACCACAATTCCGTCCAGCGCCCCGACGACGCCGATGATCACCGCCGCGATGTGCATGGCCGCGCGTTGCATATAGGTGCTCCCTTCCATCAGTTCCAGTTCCAGCGACAAATGCCCCGCCATGTCCCGTCGCTGTAACAGGAATCGTGCCGCCCCACACGATGAAGGCCGGATGGGCGCCCATCCGGCCTCGCGCGTACCCTCAGCCACGATTCCGCGCACGCCCTCAGCACGGCAGGAAGGCGTCCGTGAACGCGGCCGTATAGTTGGGCGCCGCCTTGATCGGATTGCCGTTGGCGTCCTGGATCGCGCCGTGGTTGAACATGAAGCGCGGATAATCGGTCCACTTCTCCGCCGTCTGGAAGCCCCAGCACTTCGCGTCCGCGCCGTACGCGGGACTAAGGAACCGCTGGCTGGCCGTCACCAGCCCCGGATCGTCGAAGGTGCCTTTCGGCGCCCCACGCATCAGCAGGCTCGCCGCGCCGTTCGCGTCATGCTCCGCGAAGGTGTAGCCGCGCGAGGTCGCCGCCAGGAAGCGCTTGATCACGTCCGGCCGCTGCTGAATCGTCGCCTGATTTGTGATGATCACCGGCGAGTAGTAGTCCGGGATGCAATACTGCGTGACCGGGAAGACGTTGAGCGCCAACCCTTCGCGCTGCGCCTGGATCACCTCCCAGCCCTCGTACACCCAGGCGAAATCGAACTTGCCGCTCTTGAGCGCGGCCACCGGATCCAGATCCGTCGTGATGTTCTGGAAGCTCGTGCTTTTCGCCCCGCCGCAGCTCAACACCTGTGAGATGAGCGGCTGCTCGTAGGGTGCGCCGAAGCCCGCGTAGCGCTTGCCGGCCAGCTTCGCCACCGTATCCAGCCCGGACGACTTCAGGCTGATCAGTGCCGAGGTGTTGTGCTGGATAATCGCCGCCACCGAGACCAGCTGCTGGCCCGCCGCGCGCGCCGCCGTGATGCTCTCGGCGAAGCTGATGCCGAAGTCCGCCTGGCCCGTCGCCACGAGCTGCTCCGGCGTCACCGCCGCCGAGTAGGGCAGCAGCGTCAGGTCAATGCCCTGCTCACGATACCAGCCATTCTGCTGCGCCACGTAGATGCCCGTGTGATTGGTGTTCGGCGTCCAGTCCAGCGCCAGCTTCACCCGCGCCACCGGCCCGCTCGACGATGCCCCGCCGGCCGTGGATTTCGCGCCGAAGCCCGCGCACCCCGCCAGCAGCAGCGCCGCCAGCCCCAGCGCCGTCAGCCCCCCCATGGCGCTCCCCGCCCACCAATGAATCCCTGCCCGCATGATACTCACTCCTCTCGTCCGCATCTTTCAAACCAGATGAGTCCCGACGATCATCACTGAATCTTCTTCTCTCTCCTCCGTGAACCTCTCTCCTCCTCTGTGTTCCTCTGTGTCCTCTGTGGTCGTTCTCGTCTTCTCCGCGGTTCAATTCCGTCCCCGGTAGTACCACGGCAGTGCCAGCCGCTCCACCAGCGCCGTCAGCGTGAAGAGCGCGACGCTCAGCAGCGCCGTGACGACGATCGCCGCGATCACCCCGGCCGTCTGGAACGTGTGCTGCTTCAGCTCGATGTAGAAGCCCAGGCCCGCGCTCGCGCCGACGTACTCGGCGAAGATCGCGCCGATCACGCTGTAGGTGATGGCGATGCGGATGCCCGAAAAGAGCGCCGGCAGCGCCCCCGGCAGCCGCACCGACCAGAAGATGCGCGCGCGCCCCGCGCCGAAGGTGCGATACAGCCGGATCAGCTCCGGATCGGCCGAGCGCAGCCCGTCCGCCAGCGCCACCGTCACCGGGAAGAAGCAGACCAGCGTCACGACGATGGCCTTCGCGAGCAGGCCGAAGCCGAACCACAGCACCAGCAGCGGCGCCAGCGTGATGATCGGCACCGTCTGCGAGGTCACCAGCAGTGGATAGAGCGCGCGCCGCAGCCACGGCGAGAAGTCAATCACCGTCGCGAAAGCGACGCCCGCCGCCAGCGCCGCCGCGAAGCCCACCGCCGTCTCCCACAGCGTCACTAGCGTATGGCCCCAGAGGATGTCGCGCTGGGCCACCAGCGCCGCCCAGACCGCCACCGGCGTCGGCAAGAACTGCGGATCGATCTCCGGCTGCGCCGCGTACCACTGCCACAGCCCGATCAGGATCGCCAGCGCCAGCAGCGCCGGCCCGCCGGTCCTCCCCAGGCGGATCGCCCGCCGCCGAACCGTTCCCCATTCCGGCAAGCCTCTAGCCGTCACGAGAGAAAGGCCATGCCCCTGGTCAACGCGCTGAGGCTCATCTGACAGAGAAGCGCCCGCACTATCGCGCCGCTCGACCGTCTTCATAGCGCGCCTCCCTCATCCGTCGCCGCCGCGCGCCGCCGCGCCCCACCCGCCTGTTCAGCCACCAGCGCCGCCAGCAGCTCGGCCTTCAGCGCGGCGATCTCTGGCCGCGCCAGCAGCTCCAGCCGGCGGGGACGCGGCAGCGGCACGCGCCGCTCCAATCGCACCGTGCCGGGGCGCGCGGAGAGCACGTAGACGCGATCCGCCAGCAGCAGCGCCTCCTCCACATCGTGCGTCACCAGCACACACGCCGCGCCCAGCCGCGCCCACACCTCCAGCAGCCACTCTTGCAGCCCGGCGCGTGTCAGCGCATCCAGCGCGCCGAACGGCTCGTCCAGCAGCAGCAGCTCGCCGGAGACGAGCGCCGTGCGCGCGAAGGCGACGCGCTGGCGCATGCCGCCGGAGAGCGCCGCCGGATAGGCGTCCTCGAAGCCGGCCAGGCCGAAGTCCGCGAAGAGCGCCCGCGCCCGCGAGCGCGCTTCCGCCCGCGCGACTCCGCGCGCCTCCAGCCCGGCGGCGGCGTTGCCCAGCGCCGTGCGCCAGGGCAGCAGCAGGTCGCGCTGCGGCATGTAGCCCACGCGGCCGAGCCGCCGCGCCTCCGTATCGCCATGCAGCGCGATACTGCCCGCCGCCGGCGCCTCCAGCCCGGCGATGAGCGCGAGCAGCGTGCTTTTGCCGCAGCCGCTCGGCCCCACCAGCGCGGCGAACTCACCGGCCGCCACCGCCAGCGAGACATCGCGCAGCACAGTAAGCGCCCCGCCGCCCGGGCCCGGCCCGCCCGTTGGGTAGCGCATGCTGAGGCCGCGTACCGCCAGCAGCGGCGCCGCGCTGGACTCGCGCATCGTCGCGCCGGCTACATCCGCCGCTGCCTCGGTCGTTTCCGTCGTCTCGCCGCGCATGGGCGTTACCCTGCCCTCGCCCTGCCGCGCCCCAGCTTCGCCCATACGAAGGCGGACAAAAAAGGGGACGCCGGCTGAATGCCAGCGTCCCCAATCTCCGCGGCTCGCCACGCGAGCTGCTGCTCCCTGCGCTGGCATTACCCAGATCAGGTTCCGTCGGTCGGTGGCGGTGCGGCGCGGTCGGTCGCGCGGCCACCCTCTCAGCCCGGCTCCCCGAGCTCCCGTTGCGGTGAGGAATCTCTCTTCGATTGTGCTGTCAGTAGTAGCACGCGCGGGCGGTGGGCGTCAAGGCCAGCAATCAACGCCCCCACGGAGTATAGTTGAGGCTGTACGCCCAGGATGTCCGAGGGAGAACGAGCGGATGAACGAAGCGGGACACCAGCAGCGCGCCCTGGACACGGAAAAAGCGGCGGCCGACCTGGGCGATCCAGCCGCCAAGCCCTATATCTGCGCGCTCGCTGTGGAAGCGTATTGGGGCGCATCCTTCCATTGGATCGTCGTCGGCTGCATGCGCAAACACGGGTGGCACACTGATAGCCATCTGGGGTTGGTGCGCAACCTTACGAGACTTGGCGAAGCGGCCATCGCTCAGACGTGGGCAACCGTAGAGCGTTTGCGTAACAATGCGTGGTACAGCTATAAGTCCACGCCAACAGAGGTGACGGAGGCAGCGGCCCTATGCCAACAGATTCGCGCATGGGCAAGCAGCTAACGGCGGAGGAACCTCGCCGCCTCATCCCCTGGCTCGACACGCAGACCGACGCGTACCTGCGCCAGGTCATCGCCCTCATCGCCGAGGAATGCCCCGACGCGTTCGCTGTGATCGCGTTTGGATCGGTGGCGCGACATGAGGAACGTCCGCTGCGCGACCGCCATCCGAGTGACGTGGATCTGCTCGTGCTGTTCGCGCCTGATCGTGCGCAAACCGAGTTGACCGGCATCCAGCACATGCAACTGTCGCGGGCGATTGTGCGGGCATATGAAATCATTCCCGACGCGCCGCGCGACGTGCAGGTGACGGCCGCGCTCAGCCACTTCGCCCACTGGGACGAGATGTTTGTTGCGCGCATCGCCCGCGACGGCATCCTCCTCTGGACGCGCGCTCTATTGCTCAGTACCCTGGCAAATGCCGATTAGCGTCTATTCCTTGGATCAATAGACTTGACTTTAACGAGCTATGGGTATATACTCCTTCTGTCGCTGTTCCCTGAGTTGAACAGCTTCAAGGAAAGTCTGTGTGAGTTGAAAGGGAAGTCTGATGCTACGCGCGCTCGGCAAACGACCCTGGATGGTATTCGCTCTCACAGGATTGCTAGCGTTTCTCGTGGGTATCTCTCCGACGTCAGTAGCAAGTGTCCATGCAGCACCCATTCCAACGGCGACGTACTCTATCAAGTATTACGATGCATCTGGGCATTTGATAAAGAGTTGGAGAGGCTCATACGCCGAGCAACAGCATCTGCTCCAACTGGAACGTGCCAAACATCCCGCCCCTCGCCCCGCAAACATCTCGCCTCTGATAAATCGCGTGGACCCGTGCAGCGATCCAAATGACTTCGTTGACCTGCGGAATTATCCGCCGTTGGTGTGTTTTGCCAACGCTGGGATGAATTCCATCAACGTGTATTCGGTGTATGAAGTGGATAGTGGAGCCAATGCGGGTGCTTTTTACATCTATCCGCATGCGTTCCCAGTGGTGGAGGTCGACTTCGGTAAGTTCGAAGCCCACGTGTGTGGCGGCTGCACGTGGTACGATATTGTGGAGGTGCGTATTATCTGAGCAGCCAATGCCGGTCGTGTCGGCCCACAGCGGCAGCAGGTATCGGCCGAGTTGGCAACATCTGGCGTTTGTCGAGATATGCTGCTCCGTGCTTGGATACCTCGTACGCCGAGATTCGTGCGGAACGACCTGTGTCCGATGGTCCGATGCCAGGCTTCGGTCGGGCGCTGTTGCAAGCAAACGTGTTTCGCCCTGGCGGCCTCAACTGATGGGGGAGCCAGGGCGAAACACATCTTTACTGAGGTGAGAATAGACGCTCTCACTTGCCGCCAAGCGTGCTACCTCACCTCATTTACTTGGTCTGCGAGCATTCCTACTGCCCGATGCTGAGCAGCGTCACGTCGAAGACCAGCGTCGCGTTCGGCGGGATCGTCGAGCCGGACCCCGTCGCGCCGTAGGCGATCTCGCCGGGGATGATCAGGCGGCGCGTCTCGCCCGGCTTCATGCCCACCAGCCCGGCGTCCCAGCCCTTGATCACTTGGCCCTGGCCCACATGCACCGAGAAGGGAGGGCGCCCCGCCTGCAGCGAGCTGTCGAACATTTTGCCGGTAGACTGGAGCCAGCCGGTGTAGTTCACCGAGACCGTGTCGCCGGACTTGACGGCGGCGCCACAGCCCTGTGTGATGACGACGTATTGCAGCGTGGTCGTCTTATCGGTGCCATCCGCCGCGGTATAGCTCACCGACTCGGACTGTGTCTTGGCCTTGGCCGGCAGCGCCGGCGGCTTCGCGGCCGGTCCCGCGTTGGGACTGGCGGGTTGTGGCCCGATGGCCGTCGCCGTCGGCACCGGGCAGTTCGAGGCCGTCGCGCCCGCCGTGCTGGCGCTCTTGTTGCCCGACGGCAGGTGCGTGAAGGTGAACCAGGCGATGCCGATCACCGCCAGCACGGCGAGAATGCCACCGATAGTCTGATTGCGGCGGCGGCGCTCCTGCTCGCGGTGCCGCGCCCGCTGCTCGCGCTTGCTGATCTGCGCCGCGGTTTCGCCCTTGGTCGAGACGGTCCTCTTCACCGGCCGCGCGCTCGTCGCGGCTCCGGTGCGTGTGTTCGTTGACGGCATCGCTAATCGATCCCCTCCTCACAGACTCCACAATATCGCCATTGTACTCCTCACGCGGCCCCTGCGCAATCCGCTGTTCTGTTCAAGGACCGATTGGGCTACCACCGTCCTCGCATCCGCTGTCCCTTGCGCCCACTCCCCGCCGATGATACACTTGTGATGAGAACACTAGTTCTCGCCTCGTCGCGCACGACTATCCCTTCCCTCCTCCGTGTCGCCTTCGTTGCCTCCGTTCCTCTGTATTCGTTCTCGTAGGCTCGCTTGGCAGTCCCTTCCCTGAGAGGGAGGGGTAAGGTTTGCCACCCATGTTGCCATCCTTGCCGTTTTTGCCGCCCACCGTGCCATCCGCTGCCACATCCTTGCCGCGATCCTTGCCATTTCTTGCCGTTTTTGCCACCCTCGCGCATGCGGCAAACCCGGCAAATCCGCTTGAAATCCAGGCTCAGCGCGGAGAACGCCCCGATACACCATCAAAAAGCGGCAAAAACGGCAATGGTGACCATCCCAGTCAACTTTGCCCCAGGCATTCCCCCCGGCATGCATGCCGGGAAGCCACCATCCACCGGCATTCCCCCCGGCATTCATGCCGGGAGGCGTACAAACACGACCCCACAACCCGAAGTGCTATCAGGCATGCATCCGTAAGAATGCGTAATTTCCACGCTGACGCCTTGCCGATACCCTGGCACGCCTCTCGCTGTGATACTCTTGTGTTAGCTCGACCTGTCGGCGATGGAGTTGGCTCCCGGCGCCGCCGCGCCAAATACGCGGAGCGCCCCAAGGGAGCCGGTGGACACAATCCGCTAGGAAAGAGAGTGGCACATGGCAGCCCATCCCGGTACGTCCTCATCATCGTTCCCCGTCACATCCGCCCCGGCCGTCCTGGCCCACGCAACTCACGCGCGCGCGCCGCGCGGGCTGCTCCGCCTCTGCGTGCTGCTGCCGCTGGCGCTGGCGAGTCTGCTCGCCGCCTGCGGCGGCAGTAGCGGCGGCGGCGGCACCAGCAGCAACACCCTCGTCTTCGGCGCCCCTGTCTCGCTGACCGGCAGCCTCTCGCACGAGGGTACCGACACCCTCAACGGCTATAAGCTCTGGGCCGAGACCGTCAACGCCAAGGGCGGCATCAAAGTCGGCAACACCTCGTACCAGGTGCAGATCAAATCCTTCGACGACGCCAGCAACCCCACCACCAGCACCCAGCTCACCCGCCAGCTCATCACCCAGGACAAAGTCAACTTCCTGCTCGGCCCCTACGGCACGACGGCCACCCTCGCCGACGAGACCATTGCCCAGCAGTACAAGATCCCGATGGTCGAGGGCAACGGCGCCGCCCACTCCATCTTCGCCAAGAGCAACCCCTACATCTTCGGCGTGCTCAGCCCCGCTTCCGAGTACGCCAAGACCATGCTCCAGGCCGCGCTCGCCCTGCCCACCCCGCCCAAGACCGTCGCCATCATCTCGGCCAACGACTCCTTCTCCGTCGAGGTGGCCAACGCCGCCAAAGCGTTCGCCGACTCCAACAACCTGAAAGTCACCTACTTTCAGCAGTACCCCGCCAACGCCACCGATCTCACCACCGTCCTCACCGCGCTCAAAACCTCCAACAGCGGCGGCGTCCCCGACATGATCCTTGGCTCCGGGCATGAGAACGAGGCCATCGTGACGATGAAACAGGCCAAGCAGCTCGGCATCAACGCCAAGCTCTACGGCTTCACCGTCGGCCCCGCCCTGCCCGACTTCATCACCACCCTCGGCGGCGACTCCAACTTCGTGCTCGGCAGCTCGCAGTGGACGCCGCAGGTCAAGTACCAGGGCCAGGACGTCTTTGGCACCGCGCCGAACTTCGAGCAGATGTATAAGGCCAAGTACAACGTCGAGCCGTCGTACCAGGCCGCCGAGTCCGCCGCGACCGGCCTCGCCTTCCAGTTCGCCATCGAGAAGGCCGGCTCGATTGCCCCCGATAAGGTGCGCGACGCCCTGGCAAACCTGGACGTGATGACCTTCTACGGCGAGCTCAAATTCGACGCCAGCGGCGCCAACGTCACCAAGCCGATGGCGACCATCCAGATCCAGAGCGGCCAGGTCGTCACCGTCTTCCCGTCCGATATCGCCAACGCGCAGCTCAAGTACCCCACCCCCGCCTTCGGCAGCCGCTAACCCACGCTAAACCGTCCACCTCGTAGCGCCACCCTTCATACTGGATGGTTTTGGGGTGTTGGAGTATCCGGGCCGCCCATAGTGGGCCAGGATTGGGCAGGATTACCCCTGGCATGAATGCCGGGGAGCCCGCAAACGACAACGCCCCAACGCCATCCGGTATCACTCCCCCGGAACCCATCTGCTCCCCCTCCCCTCGCACGGAGAGGGGGCCGGGGGGTGAGGAACCCCAGCGACGGAGGGACGACATGCCAAACGCGCAGATTCTCGTCAACTGGCTGCTCATCGGCAGCTTCTACGCGGCGGTGGCCCTCGGCTTCTCGCTCGTCTGGGGCATCATGAACATCGTCAACCTCGCCCATGGCTCCCTGCTCATCCTCGGCGCCTACGTCGCCTACTTCGCCTTCACCGCGCTCCACCTCAACCCCTTCATCGGCATCATCCTCGCCATGCTGGCGCTCTTCGTCGTCGGCTGGCTCATCCAGTACATCGCCATCAACCGCGTCATCCGCGCCCCGCTGCTCGTAACCTTCATGCTCACCTTCGGCCTCGACCTGCTCATCACCAACCTCGCGCAGCAGTTCTTCACCGCCAACAACCGCGCCATCAACTCCTCGCTCGCCGGCGTCAACCTCACCCTCGGCGCGATCGTCATCCCCGTGCAGAACGTCCTCGCCGCTCTCATCGCCGTGCTGCTCACCGCCGCGCTCAGCCTTTTCCTCGCGCGCACGCGCACCGGCAACGCCATCCTCGCCGTGGGCATGGACCGCGATGCCGCCCGCCTCATGGGCATCAACATCGCGCGCACCTACGCGCTCACCTTCGCCCTCGGCGCCGCCCTGGCCGGCGCCGCCGGCGCCATGCTGGCGATGACCTTGCAGTTCCAGCCGGTGGACGCCGGCCAGTACACCCTCTTCGCCTTCGTCATCGTCGCGCTCGGCGGCCTCGGCACACCCTGGGGCGCTCTCGCCGGCGGGCTGCTCTTCGGCCTGGCGACCACCCTCTCCGGCTCCATCCAGGCCATCGGCCCCGGCTTGCAGACGACCGTCGCCTTCGCCGTGCTCGTGCTGGTGCTCGTGCTGCGCCCCAGGGGCGTCCTGGGCAAAGCCTTTTACTCCTGATCGTCCCACCTGAAGCCCTGGCTGGCAATCCAGGGCGCATCTGAGTCCGTGTCGTCCGAGTCCACGCAGGTGGACGTCGCGGCGGCACGCCATCCAGGCGCGCATTCATTCGCCGGCTGACCCGAAAGGAGGGCGCACATGGCGACACACGCACCGGCGCGCGATCCGCTGGCGGGGACCGGAGCAGCCGGCGTGCGGCGCGAGAGCCGCGAGTGGCTCTGGTCGCTGCTGGCCGGCGTGGCGATCCTGGCGGCGATCGCGCTGGTGCCACTCAGCGGCGACGACGCGGCGCTCAGCCTCTGGACGCTCATCGTCATGTTCTGCGTGCTGGCCCAGGGCTGGAACTTCATCGGCGGCTACGCCGGCTACGCCGCCTTCGGCAACGTCGTCTTCTTCGGCATCGGCGCCGAGGCCGTCGCGCTCACCCTGCTCAACGGCGGGCCGTTCTGGCTGGGCCTCTTGCTGGGCACGCTAGCGGCAGGGCTGTTCGCCTTCCTGCTGGGGCTGCCGGTGCTGCGGCTGCGCGGCCACTACTTCGCCATCGCCACCCTCGGCATCGCCGAGGCGCTGGGCGAGCTGGTCGCCGCCAAGGCCATTGGCGGGCCGGGCGGCGAGGTCTCGCTCACCCCGCCCGACCTCGATTTTCACATCGCCAACACGCTCTTCTTCTACGGCTTTCTCGCGCTTTCGCTGCTGACGCTGCTCGGCACCGCCTGGCTCGCGCGCTCGCGCTTCGGCGTGGCGCTGGTGGCAATCCGTGAGAACGAGGAGGCCGCGGAGGCGCTTGGCATCCCCACCTTCTGGTACAAAGTCGGCGCCTTCGTGCTCAGCGCGCTGCCCACCGCGCTGGCCGGCGGTCTCTACGCCTACTGGTTCCTCTCGCTTCAGCCGACCGGCGAGGGCGGCGTCTTCGATGTCGGCTACTCCGTCTCGATGGTGCTGATGACCTTCCTCGGCGGCGCCGGCACCATTGTCGGCCCGCTGATCGGCGGCATCATCATTGAATATCTCGTGCAGACCACCACCGTCGCCTTCGGCGACATTCACGGCCAGTTGCTCGGCGCGCTGATCATCCTGGTGACGATCTTCCTGCCACAGGGGTTGATCCGGCTGGTGCGCGAGCTGACGGTCAGCCCGGCCGGCGTCAAGCTCAGCTACACACGGCGGTTCACGGAAGGGGTGCGACGTGTCCAGCGCTTCATCGCGTCCAACGGCATCTAGCCCATCCGGCTCCCCGGACGCCACGCCCGACGCCAACGCCGCGCCCATCCTCGCCCTCGACGCTGTCACCAAGCGCTTCGGCGGGCTGCCGGCGGTGGATGACCTCAGCTTCGCCGTGCGGCCGGGCGAGGTGCTGGGCATCATCGGCCCCAACGGCGCCGGCAAGTCCACCCTGATCGGCCTGATCGGCGGCGCGCTCGCCCCCACCAGCGGCGTCATCACCTACGCGGGCCGCGCCATCGCCGATCTGCCGCCGCACCGCCGCGCCCACCTGGGCATCGCCCGCACCTTCCAGATCGCGCAGCCCTTCGTCGGGCTGGACGTGCGCGACAACGTGATCGTCGGCGCGCTCTTCGGCCGGCGCGGCCTGCGCCGGCCCGAGGCGGCGCGTGTCGCCGACGAGGTGCTGGAGCGCGTCCACCTGACGCATAAAGCTATGCTCAAAGGCGACCAGCTCACCGTCGCCGACCGCAAGCGGCTGGAGATGGCCCGCGCCCTCGCCACCAACCCACGCCTGCTGCTGCTGGACGAAGTGATGGCCGGCCTCACCCCCACCGAGGTCGCGCAGGCGGTCGAGCTGATCCGCGCCATCAACCGCGACGGCGTGACCGTGCTGGTGGTCGAGCACATTATGCGCGCCATCAAGGGCGTCTCCGACCGCATCCTCGTGCTGCACCACGGCCGCAAGATCGCCGAAGACCTGCCCGACGAGGTGCTGGCCGACCCCAAGGTGATCGAGGCGTACCTGGGCGAGCGTTACGCCCGCCAGCGCGCCGCCGAGCGCGAGGGTGCGGCGACAAGCGCGGCGACGGGTGCGGCGACAAGCGCGGCGGATGCGGATACAGACGCGGCTGAGGAGCCGGAGTGGAAAGGCGGCCTGGCATGAACCCATCCACCACATCCGCGCGTGAGGGCGCACCGTCAGCTCCAGAGCAGGCGGCGGCGCTCTTGGCCGTCGCCGGGCTGGACACCGGCTACGGCGACACGCAGGTGCTCTGGGATGTTGGGCTGGAGGTGCGGCGCGGCGAGGTGGTGGCATTGGTCGGCGCCAATGGCGCCGGCAAATCTACTCTGCTGGCGGCGATCTCCGGGCTGGTGCCGGCCTGGGCCGGCGCGATCCGCTTCGCCGAGCGCGACATCACACACACCGGCGCCGAGCGCATCGTCAAGCAAGGGCTGATCCACGTGCCGCAGGGGCGCCGCCTCTTCCCCGGCCTCGCCGTCGAAGAGAACCTGAAGCTGGGCGCCTACACCCGCCGCGCCGGCTCACCCACCGCCCTCGCGACTGATCTTGAGCGCGTCTACACGCTGCTGCCCAAGCTGGCGGAGCGGCGCGCACAGGCGGCCGGCTCACTCTCCGGCGGCGAGCAGCAGATGTGCGCCATTGGCCGCGGCCTGATGGCCCGCCCCGCGCTGCTGATGATTGACGAGCTCTCGCTCGGCCTGGCGCCCAACATCGTAGATACCATTCTGGCGGCGATAGACGAGATTCACCGCCACGAAGGGCTGGCCGTGCTGCTGGTCGAGCAGGACGTGCAGATCGCGCTGGAGCGGGCCGACCGCGGCTATGTCATCGAGAACGGGCGCATCGTCTCGACCGGCACCGGCGCCGAGCTGCTGCGCAGCACAACCGTGCGCGCCGCCTACCTCGGAGAATAGGACGGTGGCGGCGACCAGGGCTTCTCATGCGCGCGAAGGAGCCAGCCCAACCAACCCAAGCGACGCGCGGTCGTCGGCTCATACCGAGCGGCTGGACGGGCGGCGCGTGCGGCGGCTGCTGGCAATCAACCTGGGCGCCTCGGTCGCCTTCACGGCGATGTATTCCACGCAGGCCATCCTGCCACAGATCGGCCAGGAGTTCGGCGTCAGCCCGGCGCAGGCCGGGCTGACACTCAGCGCCGTCACGCTCGCGCTGGCCTTCGCCTCGCTCGCCGCCGGCCGGCTGACGGACCGGCTCGGCTCGCGCCGCGTGATGCTCGTGTGCAGCGCGGCGCTCGCCGTTCTCAGCGCGGCGGTGGCGCTGGCGCCGACCTTCCCGGCGCTGGTGGGGCTGCGTGCGCTGCAAGGCGCGGTGGTGCCGGGGATCACGGTGGCCGGGCTGGCCTTCCTGCACAACGACCTGCCGGCGGCCTGGCGCGGGCGTGTCAGCGGCTTCTACATCGCCGCCAACACCATCGGTGGGCTGGTGGGCCGGCTCGGCGTCGGCCTGAGCGTGGAGATCATCGGCTGGCGCGGCGGGCTGGGACTGGTGGCGCTGCTGGCGGCTGGCGGCACGACGACGCTAGCGCTCGGCATGCCGCGCGGCATCCCACGTACGGGCGCTGCTGACGAGACGCGGGGCGAGGCAGGAGGCGAAGCGGCGCTGGTGGCGGCGCCGGAGGCGGTGGCCGGCGCCGGGGCGGGCGCGTCGCTGTGGGCGGTGGCGCGGCGGCTGTGGTGGGCGCCGCTGCTGGGCGGGACGGTCTTCTTCCCCTTCCTGACGCTCTTCACCTACACGCCCTACCGCCTGGAGAGTCCGCCCTTCAACCTCTCAGCCGGGGCGACCAGCCTGATCTATCTGGTCTACCTGCTCGGCGCGGTGGCCTCGCCGCTGGCCGGCCAGATCTCCGACCGCATCGGGCGGCGGCCGACGATCCTGGCGGCGCTGGCGCTGACCGCGCTGGGGCTGCTGCTGGCGACGGTGGATGCGCTGGCCGTGGCGGCGCTGGCGCTGGCGGTCGTCTGCGTGGGCAGCCTGATGGCCCACGTCGTCGCCAACGCCTCGACCAGCGACGGCGCCAACGCGCTGGGGCCGCGCGCGCGGGCCACCGCGCTCTCGCTCTACACCTTCGGCTTCTACATCGGCGGCGGGCTGGGCGCCTTCATCCCCGGCATCGGCTGGGAACGCTACCGCTGGCCCGGTGTGCTCGTGCCGTGCGCGGTGGCACTGCTACTGGCCGCGCTCTTTGCCCTGCGCACACCCGCTAGACCACCCCGCCGAACGCCAGGACCAATCCATATGTGATCGCGGCTCCGCTCTGGTGAAGCGGGCATTCTTGCCCGCCGGCCGACAGGAATGTCGGCCCCACCGCCTCACCACACCCCAGACGAAATTGGTATGAGATGCCGGCGATGCGCTGAGTGTTGCGCACATCACAGTGAAACCTCTTGCCCCACTCATCTGCCGCCCGGTATACTGCCGGGGACCGCGCCCACGCGGGCGCACACCACGCACACAGCATATGAAGAATGGCAGGTGTCTCCATGCGGCGCCAGGCGCTCCACCTCACTCGTGTCGCGGCGAGCGTGCTCGCGCTCTGCGCGCTGCTGCCCATCCTCGGCGGCGTCGCATTGCAATCCGCGCCCAACGTCCGCGCGGCCGGCGGCTGCGGCACCACCCAGGCGTGCATCCACTGGGATGGCAGCATGATCTATCCCGGCCAGAACAACGGCAATCCAGAGGGGCCGGTCGGCGAGCATGCGCTCGTGCATGGCGAGGGCTTTCTCACCAACGCCGGTCAGCACGTGCATTTCCGCTTTGTGGACGGCGACGTGAACAGTCCTCCTCCTGGGACAACCGATAACTATACCTTCTGCAAGTTCGTGCAGCCGAAAGTGGATATTCCCGGTGATGTTGTCGTGCGTAACGACGGCGCATTCGACTTCAACTTCGACATTCCGCAGGCTGCCGCAGCGGGAGCCGGCGACTGGAGCATCTGCGCCTACGGTGAGGATGGGCTGCCGGCCCCGACCGGCGTTGGCAACGTTGACGACGGCCCCTTCCGCGTGCTGACAGCCGGCTCCCCATCCATCGCGCTCTCGACGAACAATACGCAGCCGGGCCAGGCCGTCACCATCACCGGGAAGAACTGGCTGCCTGCCCAGGGCGGCATCTTCGTCTCCATCGGCCCCTGCGCCAACTGCGACAGCGCGCCCATCGTCTCCACCACCCTCTCATCAGACGCGAGCGGCAACTTCAGCGTCTCGCTGCCCATCCCCAGCAACACCGCGCCCGCGACCTACATCGCCTCCGCGCACAACCAGAGCAGCGTCCTCGATCTGATCAACACCGGCCCGCACCTGACCGTCGCCGCCGCCGCGTCGACCGCCACGACCGCGCCCTCGCCCACCGCGACCAAGGCGCCGACAGCGACGGCCACCAAAGCGAGCGCGGGCAACGGCGGCGGGAACACCAGCGCATCCACCGGCGCTGGTGGCAGCAACACCGGACTGCTGATCGGGCTGGTGGTGGCGATTGTCGTGCTGCTGGCCGCGCTCGCCGGCATGCTGGCGTACCTGGCGACGCAGCGGCGCAACGCCGCGCCCGG
>JAICVS010000064.1 GCA_025935195.1 Ktedonobacterales bacterium | reverse complement strand
GGGGAATTCCGCTGGGCGAGAGTCGTGGTAGGGGACGCATCCCGGCATGAATGCCGGGGGTAATCCCCGTGGCGAGCCGGGCGTGGCAATGACAACAACCCAGGACAAACCAGTATGACCCCTTCTCGGTGCGCGGCGAGGGGAATCTACACCTGTCATCCGCCGCCGGACACGCTGCCGAGCAGCAGGGGCAGCGGCGCGGGCGGCGCGTCGCTCCACGTGTATGCGTCCAGCAGATCGTCATGTATGCTCGCGACCTGTGCGGCGTCGCGGGCATGCACTTCAATAAGGGGAGCGCCAGCGTCGAGGCGGTCGCCCATCTTCGCCAGCAGCATCAGCCCGACCGCGTGGTCAATGGGATTGCCCTGCTTGAGCCGGCCCGCGCCCAGCCGCACGGAAGCCATGCCGATACGCTCGGCGTCCATGCGCGCTATGTAGCCCGATTGTGGGGCGGTGATCACCTCACGATGCGGGGCATGCGGCAGCCGGCTGGTGTCTTCGATCTGGCGAGCGTCGCCGCCCTGCGCCGCCACCACCTCGGCCAGCTTCGCCAATCCTGAGCCGTCCTGAATGGCTTGCTTGGCGCGCGCGTGCCCATCTTGCTCGGTCGCGACGATGCCGGCCATATGCAGCAGCATCGCCGTCTCGTGCAGGCAGAGCGCCGTCACGTCCGCCGGACCGCGCCCGTGCAGGATGTCCACCGCCTCGGCCACCTCCAGCGCGTTGCCAATCGCTCGCCCAAGCGGCTGATCCATCGCTGAGAGCGCGGCGACGGTATGGACGCCCGCGTCCGCGCCGATGCGCGCCATCGTCGCGGCGAGCCGGTGCGCGTCGGCTGCGGTCTTCATGAACGCGCCGGAACCGACCTTCACATCCAGCAGCAGGTGCGATGGGCCGACGGCCAGTTTCTTGGACATGATGCTCGCCGCGATCAACGGGATGCTGTCAATCGTCGCCGTCACATCGCGCAGGGCGTACATCTTGCCGTCGGCCGGCGCCAGATCACGTGATTGCGCGGAGAGCGCGAGGCCGTGCCGCTCCAGTAGGCGCAGAAACTCGCCGGGGGCCAGCTCCATACGCAGCCCGGCGATGGACTCTAGCTTGTCCACGGTGCCGCCGGTATGGCCCAGGCCGCGCCCGGTCATCTTCGCTACCGGCAGCCCACAGGCCACCACCAGCGGCGCGACCGCCAGCGTCACTTTGTCGCCGACGCCGCCGGTGCTGTGCTTGTCGGCCACGGGCGAGACACGGTCGCGCACGCGCAGCTCCGCGCCGGAGCGCAGCATCGCCAATGTGAGCGCCACCGTCTCCGCTGAGTCCATGCCGCGCCAGACGACGGCCATCAGGAAGGCCGCCATCTGATAGTCCGGTACGTCGCCGTCCGTGTAGGCGCGCACGAGCCAGTCAATCGCGTCCGCGTCGAGCGCGGCGCCGTCGCGCTTGCGGCGGATGAGGTCCGCGGCGTTCATGCGAGCGGCTTTTCGCGCGTCTCGCCGCAGCGCAGGCAGCGCTGGGCCGCGCCACGCGGGCGCTCCTCCACCCCGCCGTCGGCTTTGAGCACAATCGCCTTCACGTCGCGCCACTTGTGGCCCTTTTGGGCGCAGCGTTTCGCGCCTACGCGGTCGAGGCCGACATCGGCCACCTCGCCCGCCATGCGCGCCCAGAACGGCAGATCGCGCACGCCCATCTCATGCCCTCCCTCTATGCCATCTGTCTCTGTCTTCCGCTCATGGTTTTTCGACGCGTCTATTCGTGGACGCGCTCGCGCAGCCAGGGGCAGCCTTCCGGCAGCGCGGCGCGCAGCGCCGCCACCAGCTCGTCGAAGCGGGGCACGTCGTCGCGGTAGCAGACCCAGGCGCGGTGCAGGCCGCGCTCGCCCACGCGCTTGTAGAGCGTGAGGCTCACGGACGTGCCGTTCTTGAACACTTCTTCTTTCACCTTCGCCACGCCCGGCCAGGCAATCGTCAGCGGCTCGCCGTCCCGCTCGGTGCGCGTGATGCCCTCACCGTCCAGCCGGATGGTGAACGGCGTGGGGGCGACGATGCGCAGGTACCACACAAAGCAGCCGATGAAGACCACGCCGATGATCGTGCTGACCAGCATCGAGGCGCCTTCGGAGAGCGCGATGGCGAAGAAGACCACCGCGGCCAGCGTCACGCCGATGGCGGTGAGCCAGCGTTTGCGCACGCTCACGCCGGGGCTGCGCCACTCACGCGCGGGCGCGGCCTCTGCCGCCTCGTGCCCGCCCATCTCCGGGTGGCCGGAGTGCTGAACCGCATCCACTATAGGTATCCTCAGGTATCTTTGGCGATTTTTCGCGCGGCGGCGTGTAACCTGGTTACGGATGTATGCGCAAGCCGGTGTCGCCGTGTGCGCCGCCGTGATTGTCGCCGTCATTGTAGCAGCGGCGGCGCGACGGGGGCAACCGCGCTGAACCGCGCTGAACCGCGTTGAGTGGGGCGCTTTAGGGGACGCTGAAAATCGCTTCTAAGCGCCATTGATGCCGGGGTTGTGACAGCCGGGCATGGAACCTCGGCACGTCTTGTGCGTAGATTCTATGCGAGGGCGTGGAGACACACGAGACGCCCCGGCAAGCCTGGCTCAAACGAAGCTCATGAGGACTCACGTCGTGGTCGCGCGGGAGTCTTCACAGCGGATGTATAATGTAGGTGGCCCGGATGGCCGGCAGTGGTGCCGCCGTCACGGGATGCTCAACAGCGAGTGTAGAACGTGCCGGATGTCGCCCAAATAGGGCGGTGGCCGGTGCTGAGGGTGCTGGGATTGCCGGAGGCGCGCATGTGCGCGCCGCACAGTGTGTAGGTTGCTCCGCGATAGCGGGGCGCGGCACTGACGTCATCCCGGCGCCCTTTTGTTTGCGCATACGATCCTCTGCCAAAGATGTGCAGGGGTGACCTGAGGAGGATATGGCTGTGGGGCTTCTACAGCGGTTGGGGTTCCCGATGGGGCAGGTGGCGAAGATCGTGGACGGCCACCATCCTGATCAGCTCCATACCGGCAGTGCCACACCGAAGGCAGACATGCTGCCCATTGACGGTGAGGATGGGCAGGGCGCGACGTGCCGGCGCAACGTCGTCGTCGCGGTTAGCGGCAACGAGCTCGACACCGAGCTGGTGACGCTGGCATGCAACGTCGCCAAGCAGAAGAAGGCGGCGATCTATGCCGTCTATGGCATCGAGGTGCCGCGCAAGCTGGCGATTGACGCCGAGATGCCTGAGGAGACGAATGCCGCCGGTGAGGCCATCGAGCGTGCCGCGCAGGTGGCGGATCAGATGCACATGCGCATCGTGCCGGAGATCGTGCAGTCGCGCCACTTTGGCCAGAGCCTCGTTGATGAGACGAAGGCCCACGAATGCGCGCTCTTGATCGTCGGGCTGCCGTACCAGCTGGGCCTGGGCGGGCATTTCGACCTGGGCGAGACGGCGGAGTACGCGCTCAAGAACGCCAACTGTCGCGTCTGGCTGGTGCGCGGCCAGCGGCCCGAAGGTGTGACGCCCGCGCTGAAGGCGGTGGAGCGGCCCGATACCGTCGGCGCCGCGCGCTAGGCACCTGGGAACACGACCCGATCTGAGCAGCGAAACCGCCCCGCCTGGGGCGGTTTCGTCGTGTTCCCGCCGCTTTCGGTCATTCGACGTGCGGCTGGTAATCCGAGCGGCTCCGCGACGCTCACGCTGCCACGTCTCGCCGATCTGGAAAGTCTGCCTGATCCAAAATCAGCGCTCCACGATCTGCTCCGTCAGGCGAGTGGTCTCTCTGGGCGCCGGCTCAAGAACGTCTCGCCGCGTCGCGCCGCGCGGTTCGTGGGCCAGTTCATCGGCGATTTCTCGCCATTGCGGACACTGTCCGCCTTCAACGCACGCGAGAAGGAGATCGTGACGTTGCTAGAACAGCAAGTTTGGTGAGCATTCCGGCGAGGGCATACAGCCATCGTCCTTCCCCCTCGTCGTGATGGCGGTGATGGTATAGTACGGGGGTGGTCGCCGCTCACCAGATTCGCCTCATCCCCGTCATGCGCATCGTCGCGGCCGCGTCTCGCGTCTATCCATCCGTGTCCTTGCCGTCCTTGCTTCCGCCGTCGTGAATCCGCAAGTGTGGAGAGGAGCAGGCCCCATGTACGAAGATGATCTGGCGAAGGTGCCGTTGTTCACAGAGCTGGGCAAGCGCGAGCTCCAGCGCATTGGCGCCGTCTGTCGCGAGCAACGCTACGCGGCCGGCGATCCGCTCGTGTGGCAGGGCACGCCGGGGACTGGCTTCTTTGTGATCACCGCCGGCAAGGTGCGCATCATGCAACAGCGGGCGGACGGCGACACGCGCCAGCTCAACGTGCTCGGCCCCGGCGACACCTTCGGCGAGATGGCGCTACTGGACGAGCTGCCGCGCTCGACCACGGCGCTGGCCGTCGAGCCGACCACAGCGCTCGTGTTGCCCGTCTGGGACTTCCGCGCCATCCTGAAAGAAGATTCGGAGATCGCGCTGGGGCTGCTGAAGGCGCTGAGCCGGCGGCTGCGCGCGGTGGAGCAGAGCCAGGAGTAGCGGCTGGCTCCGCGTATCTCAGAGCATTCCCAGCGTCTTGCCTGCGCCCGCGAATGCGGCCAGCGCCTCCTCCAGGTCCGCCTGGGTGTGGGCGGCGGAGACGATGCAGCGCACGCGCGCCGCGCCGCGCGGCACGACGGGATACGCGAACGCCTGCACGTAGACGCCGGCCGCGCGTAAGGCCCGGCCGAGCGCCATCGCGCGCTCCGCCTCGCCGACGAGCACGGGGATGATCGGCGTCGCGCTCACGCCGGTGTCGAAGCCCAACCGGCGCAGGCCGTCGCGGAAGAAGGCGGCGTTCTCCCAGAGGCGGCGCGGGCGCTCCGGCTGCGCTTGCAGCAGATCGAGCGCGGCGATCAGTCCGGCGGCGATGGCGGGCGGCAGGTGGCCGGTGCTGAACATGAAGGTGCGGCTGCGCTGGTAGAGGTAGTCACGCACGGTTTGTTCCGTGGCGACGAAGCCGCCGACGCCGCCCAGCGCCTTGGAGAGCGTGCCCATCTCGATGGCGACACGCCCGTGCAGGCCGAAATGCTCGACGATGCCCGTGCCACGCTCGCCCAGCACGCCGTCGCCGTGGGCGTCGTCCACGTAGACCAGCGCGCCGTAGCGTTCGGCCAGCGCCACGATGGCGGGCAGCGGCGCGATGTCGCCGTCCATGCTGAAGACGCCGTCGGTGATGATGAAGCGTGCGGGCGCGCTCTGTGTCTCGCGCAGCACGGTCTCCAGTCCGTCCATGTCGGCGTGCGGGAAGATACGGCGCTCGGCGCGTGAGAGGCGGCTGCCGTCCACGATGCTGGCGTGGTTGGCGGCGTCGCTGATGATCACGTCGCCCTCAGCGGCGAGCGTGGCTATCGCGGCGAGGTTGGTGTCGTAGCCGGTCTGGCAGACCAGCACCGCCGCACGCCTTTTCCACGCGGCCAGCCGCCGCTCCAGCTCTTGATGAATCTCCATCGAGCAGACGACACGCCCAGCGCCGAGGCCGAAGCCGTAGCGGTCCAGCGCGGCGCGGGCGGCGGCGATGATGGCCGGGTCTTGCGCAAAGCCGAGGTAGTTGTTGGCGCAGAGGTTGACGCACTCACGGCCGTCCATCGTGATGCGCGGCCCCTGCGTGCCGGAGATGATGTTGGGCGTGTAGTATCGTCCCTCGCGCCGCTGCGCCTCCAGCTCGCCCGCCAGCCGTTCGGTGAAGCGTTCCAGCGCCGTGCCTGCCATCGTGAACCCCTCCCGCTCTCGCTCGCTCGCGGCGCGTATATGCCATGCGCCTGCCGCCACTGTAGCAGACGCCGGAGTATCGCGCCATCGCCGCGATTACGGCTGAACTGAAACACCCGCCGACCCGCGCCGCATCATCCGTAAGAAGGCTGAGTTTCACCATGCGTATTGACGGCATGCTTCTGGCGTGGCATGCTGGCGGCGCGGATGGGCGGCTGGCTGCGCCGCTGATCCCTTCATGCCGCCTCCGTTGCCTGCGTTCCTCCGTGTTGGCTCTCGTCGTTCCTCCCGTCACACCGCCAGCTCCGCCGCCGCACGCTCCAGGCGCCGCCGATAGCTGTAGTTTTCCACCTCGACGTAGTGGCGCGTGGATTCCTTGTACTTGATGCGGCCGCCGAAGTGCTCCTGTCCCACGCGCTTGCGCGCGGCGAAGCGTTTCGCTTTGCGCGGCGCGCGCTCCTGCGCGTGGATGAAGCGGGCCACCGCCTTCGCCTGCCAGTCCTCCAGGCCCCACTGCCCCGAATCCGGCTGGATCAGCCCGACGATGAACAGGTTGTCGTAGCGTGGCGAGAAGACGTTGAGGTAGAAGCTCGGATAGTCGCGCCGCCAACTCAGGTGCGCCGTATCCATGAAGGGGAAGACGATGCGGAAGCCCGTCGCGTAGACGATCAGGTCAATCGCCTCGCGCGTGCCATCCGTGAAGATGACGCCGTCGCCGTCCAGCCGCGCGATGTCCGGCTTGTGGATTACCGCGCCGTGCGCGATGTAGTAGGGAAGCTGCGCGTTCACGATGGGGTGCGTCTCGAAGAGCTTGTGATCGGGCTTCTTCACGCCGTAGCGGCTCAGGTCGCCCACCGCCAGCCCGTAGGTCACGCGCCCGATCAGCCGGCGGACCGCCAGCGGCACACCCAGCCGCAGCAATCGCTCGCCCACCTGATCCACCGGCCGTCCGAAGAAGTATTTCGGCATGTACCAGTAGCCGCGCCGTGTCGAGAGGAACGTCTTCGCCGCGTGCGTGGCGGACTCCGCGGCAATGTCGCAGCCGGAGTTGCCCGCGCCCACCACCAGCACGCGCCGGCCCTCCAGCGCGTCCGGCGTCTTGTACTCGGATGAGTGCAGCGTCCGGCCCGCGAACGCGCCAGGATACGCCGGAATCTTCGGGCACCAGTTGTGGCCGTTGCAGATGATCACGCCGCGGTAGCGCCGCGTCTCCGTTGCGCTCCCGCCCACCCCATCCGATCTATCCAGGCGGCGCACCGTCACATCCCACAGCCGGACGTCCTCCACCGGCTCGACGCGCGTAACCTCAGTATTGAGCTGGATGTCGCGCTCGATCGCGAAGTGGCGCGCGTAGGCATTGAAGTAGGCGAGCACCTGCTCGTGGCTCGGATAGTCGGGGTAATCCGCCGGCATCGGGAAGTCGGTGTACTCGGTGAGCGGCTTCGAGGAGATCAGATGGATCGAGCGGTAGACGCTGCTGTTGGGCCGGCCGTAGTACCAGTTGCCGCCGATGCCGTCCTCGCGCTCGAAGATGTCGTAAGCGATCCCCTGCTGCTTGAGATTCTTGGCCGCTGTCAGGCCGGAGCTGCCCGCGCCGATGATGCAATATTTCGCCGTGCAATCGAGTGGAGCCGTCGAACTCATCTGGCCGGCGGGCGTCGTGGATGTCATGGGGCGGTACCTCGCGTTCGCGCTGTCGCATCTGAGGAGACTGTGTGACGGGCGATGGTGTCATGCTAGCGCAAAACACGCGGGCAGGAAAGGCTGTAGCTGGCTACTGGCAACCTGGCGTCGTGCCACTCACGGCGGGCATAGTTTGTGCGTTCCCTCCCCCACCCCAACGATGAGACAAAAGATCAGACGTGCGCGGCTCGGCAGAATCCAGCCCGCGCACGTGGGAGAGGAGCGCCACATGCTAGCGACCGTCGTCGCCGCCCTGCTGATTGACATCTCTGTAGTGGTCATCGTCGCTATCGTCGCCTTCGTCATCGGCGCGATCATCGCCTTCCTCGCCGTCACGCCCGCCAAGATCGCCGCCGACCGCAACAGCCGCGCGGCACGGCACGAGGAGCGTGAGACGCAGCACGAGCTGGATGATATGCGCCACCGCTATGCCCAGCTCGAAGCCGAGCATCGCGGCCTGCTGGCCGAGCGCGATCACCTGCGCTCACAGCTCAGCGGCGCGCCCGCCTCCGCCGCTGGCCTGCCCACTGGCGCGGCGCCGCCCGCTTCAGCCGGCGACCTGCGCTCCTGGCGCGGCGATGAGGCGGAGAGCCGCGCGGATGGCAACGCGACGCGCGAGGAGCAGCCATCCATCGGCGAGCGCCTGCGCGGGATGTTCGGCCCACACGACGACAGCGACCGCCGCGAGCGGGACCGCTGGGAGCGCGACCAGCCGCCCGCCCCGACGGCATGAGTGTTCTTAGGCATCCAGACCGAGGCGGACGCGCATTTGTGCGTCAGTATCGGTGACAACATGCGCGAGAACATCCTGAAGCCGCTCGCTATTTGCATCAGCGATGGCTTGCGCGAAATCCGCTGGCAATTCGCTGAATCGATCGCCTAGCACCGGCGTCGCGGCGTCACGCGGCGCCTGTGTCCTCCACGCCGGTACACCGGTGACTTCTCAACGATCTCGGTAGACATAAACAACATCCGCATCATCGCCAGAATCGCCGCATCCTCGAACCGGCGGCCGGTTGAGTATACCCCGCGGACGAATCAGCCGATCTACTCCTCCGGCGCGGAGAATGCCCCCAGCGTCGTCCCTCCGTCCACCACCAGCACATGGCCGGTGGTGAAGTCGCTGGCGGGCGAGGCAAGGTAGAGCGCGGCGCCGGCGATCTCGTCCGGCTCGGCGATGCGCCCCAGCGGCGTGGATCGCTCGATGGCTTGGCGAATCTGTGGCGTCTCGTGCAACACCTGCGCGAAGCGCGTCCTCACCAACCCCGGCGCGATGGCGTTCACCTGGATGTTGTCCGGCCCCAGCTCCTGCGCCAGCGACTTTGTCAGTTGGATGAGCGCCGCTTTGAGCGCGCCGTACACTCCCTGTCCCGTCCCCGGTTGGATGCCCGCCACCGAGGCCGTGTTGATGATCTTGCCGTGCTTGCGCGTGCGCATCCCCGGCACGACACGCCGGCAGAGGCGCACGGCCGAGAGCAAATTCGTCTCGACCATCTTCAGCCACATGCCGTCGTCGGCATCCAGCACCGGCCCAAAGTGAACGTTGGTCGCGGCGTTGTTCACCAGGATGTCCACCGGCCCGAACGCCGCCTCCACCGCGTCCACCAGCCGCGCCACCTCATCGCTCTTGCTCACGTTCGCGCCGATGCCGATCACCTGCTTGCCCGTCGCGTCGAGCTGCCCCGCCGCCGCCCGCACCTGATCTTCATGCCGCGCCGCCAGCGCTACGCGCGCCCCCGCGCCCGCCAGCGCCGCGCCAATCGCCAAGCCGATCCCGCGCGAGCCGCCCGTCACGAGCGCCGTGCGCCCGCTCAAATCAAACGATGGCATGCGTCCTCGCCCCTTCCCGTAATGCCGCTCACGTCGCTCACGTCGCTTGCGCCGTGCCTACCGGCGACGGCTGCCGGCCACACCGCAACTCTGCCGCCGCTTCGCTGCCTGG
The DNA here is from genome assembly GCA_025935195.1 of Ktedonobacterales bacterium. Taxonomy (GTDB): domain Bacteria; phylum Chloroflexota; class Ktedonobacteria; order Ktedonobacterales; family JADMIN01; genus JAICVS01. The sequence goes on along the minus strand of JAICVS010000064.1, from coordinate 14,359 downwards.
ATTGTGGCCGCGACGAACTGCCGCTGTCAATGCCGGACGATTCTTATCCACCGGGGCGGAGATGTCCTCATGAGAAGTGGGGGGGGCCGCCTCACCACATCCGTGTGGCAAAGCGGCCCCGACGGTCGCGAATCCCTGCTATGCGCCGCGCAATTCGGTTCCGCTCCCGCTGCGCTCGCCTCGTCTGATCGATCCTTCGTTTTCTCCCCGCGCCCAAGTATAAGCGCCCCAACCGCATCGCGCCCCACGGTTTTCCGTAGTTTTTTTATACAAGATGGGCCAAAAAGCCTGGCGTCGAGACATGAAATAGGCGCGCGCCCGGCAAAAGAGAAAGATGTTTGCTGGAGACGCGGCTCTCACACTCCGGCAAAGGGGCTTTCCATGCCCTCGATGATGAAGGCGTGCGCCATAGACGGCGTGTTGCGCGCGTAGCCCACGCGCCCCCGCGCGTCTAGCAGAATCAGCCCGCCGTCGCCATGCATGCGCCGATCCAGCAGGCGGATGGCCTCGATGGCGGCGGCCTGCGCGGAGCGGCCCGCGGCGATGGTGTCCAGCGCGCGGCGAGCCAGCAGCAGCCGGATGAAGTCCTCGCCGTGGCCGGTGCTCGAGACGCCGCCCAGTTCATTCTCGGCGTAGAAGCCCGCGCCGACGAGCGGCGTATCGCCGATGCGGCCGGGATGCTTGGCGGCGATCCCGCCCGTAGACGCGCCCGCCGCGACATTGCCCCGCGCATCCACCGCCACCGCGCCGACGGTGCCGTGCGTGTGCGCGTCGCTGTGGATCGGTTCATCGTCGCCGGCCCGCCTGGCGCCATTATGCGCTGCCGGGGCGCTCTCGGCGACCGCGCCGATGTCCATCCCCGCCGGCCCGACGTTGACCGCATCCCCCGCCCGGTAGCCGCGCTGCCACCGCTCATGTTGCGCCGGCGTGATCAGCTCGGCTGGGTCGCAGAGCGCGAGGCCCGATGCCGCCGCGAACTGCTCGGCGCCCGCGCCCATCAGCAGCACGTGTGGGCTATCCAGCACGCGCCGCGCGAGCGCGATGGGGTTCTTGATGCGCTCGACCCCCGCCACCGCGCCCACCCGCAACGTCTCGCCCTCCATGATGCCGGCGTCGAGCTGCGCCCGCCCGTCGGTCGTGAGCACAGCGCCCGTCCCGGCGTTGAAGCCGGGATTATTCTCCAGCGCGGTAATTGCCGCCTGCACCGCGTCGAGCGCGCCGCCGCCACGCCGCAGCACCTCCCAGCCCACTAGCGCCGCCGCGCGGCAGCCCTCGCGTGCGGCCTCATAGCGGTCGCGCGCCATCGCGCCCGCGCCACCATGCACGATCAAGGCGAGACCCATCGCGTCATGTCCTCTCGTGACTCTCGTATCTCCGTCGCCGGCAGATGCGGCTAGCCACGCCACAACGCGCAGCGCCGTATCATCGATTTTACCATGCGGTGCAAGCATGCGCCGCCGAGAGGACCACTCGCCTACTTCATCCGGCGACGCTCGCAAACGACCAAGACGAGGCCGCCCCGCCGGGTATCTCTCCCAGCGGGGCGGCGTGTGCATGCGGCGGATCGGCAGCGCGTCTAGGTTACGCCGAACGGCTGACCTCTTCGAGCGTGATCGGCTCGTCGGACTCATCCTCCGCCTCGACACGCTCGGCCATATGGATGGCCTCGTGGCCGAAGAGCAGGCGGTCCAACTCGGCGCCGTCAATCGTCTCGACTCGCATCAGATGCTCGGCGATCGCCACCAGCTTGTCCTGCTTCTCCGTCAGGATGCCCTTGGCGCTCGTGTACGCCTGATCTACCAGGTACTGCACCTCGGCGTCAATCTGGGCCGCCACCTGTGGTCCCACGCCGTCGTCCTCGTAGAGGACGTTGCCCAACGGGCTCATGCCGAACTCGCGCACCATGCGCCGCGCGATGTTCGTCGCCATCTTGATGTCCTGCGCCGCGCCGGTGGTGATGTCGCCGAAGATGATCTCCTCGGCGGCGCGGCCGCCCATCAGGCCGGCCAACTTCGCCAGCAGCTCCGTCTTGCGGATGAGCGAGCGATCCTCGACGGGCACCGAGACCGTCACGCCCAGCGCCATGCCGCGGGCGATGGTAGACACCTTCTGCACCGAGTCGCAGCCGGGCAGCGTCCGCATCACGATGGCGTGGCCCATCTCGTGATAGGCGACAATGGCCTTCTCCGCCTCGGTCAGCACGTGGCTCTTGCGCTCCGGCCCGGCCATCACACGCAGGATGGACTCTTCGAGGTCGTGCTGCATGATCAGCTCGCGGTCGCGCCGCGCGGCCAGCAGCGCCGCCTCGTTCATCAGGTTCGAGAGGTCCGCGCCGGAAAAGCCCGTCGTCTGGTAGGCCAGCCGGTCCAGGCTGACGGTCGGCGCCAGCGGTTTGCCGGCGGCATGCACGTTCAGGATGGCTTTGCGGCCGGCCAGATCGGGTTTCTCCAGCATCACCTGCCGGTCGAAACGGCCTGGGCGCAGTAGCGCCTGATCCAGCACGTCCGGGCGGTTGGTCGCCGCCATCACGATCACGTTGTCGTGTTTGTCGAAGCCGTCCATCTCGACCAGCAATTGGTTGAGCGTCTGCTCGCGCTCGTCATTGCCCGTCGTCGGCATGCCGCCGCGCTGGCGTCCGACCGCGTCAATCTCGTCAATGAAGATGATGCAGGGCGCATTCTCCTTCGCCATCTTGAAGAGATCGCGCACCCGGCTCGCGCCTACCCCCACGAACATTTCCACGAACTCGGAGCCGCTGACGCTATAGAACGCCACCCCCGCCTCGCCCGCGACGGCGCGTGCGATCAGCGTCTTGCCGGTGCCGGGCGGGCCCACCAGCAGCACCCCCTTGGGGATGCGCGCGCCCATCTTCTCGAACTTGTCCGGGTACTTCAGGAAGTGGACGATCTCCTGCAGCTCCTCCTTCGCCTCCTGCACGCCCGCCACATCCTTGAACAGGATGGTCGGATGCTGCTCGTTGAAGCGCACCGCGCGGCTGCGGCCGAAGGGAACCGCCTGGCTCGTGCCGCCGCCGCTGTTGGAGCGGCGCAGCATGATCACCACCAGCACGGCGAGGAAGCCGAAGAGCGCGATGTCCATCGCGATCGAGACCCAGCCCGGCGTGCCATCGGCGGGCTTCTGGACCGAGACATTCTTGACGCCACGGGCGCGCAGGTAGTCCGTCAGTTGCTGGCCGTCTTCCTTCGTCGCAACGTATTGCTGCCCGTCGCTCGCCGTCACCGTCACCGTATTGCCGGCGAGCGTCGCGGACTTCAGCTTGTGCTGGTCCGCGAGCGCGAGAATCTGGCTAATGCTCGACTGCTGTACGGTCGCGTCATTCGCCCCCCGCGCGGTGAGGCCGAGCACCGCGAACACCACCGTCGCCGCCAAGAGCGCCGCGCCGATGATGATCAGCGCGAGCGCGCGCTGGCGGCGCAGCGGCGACGGATTAGGAGTCTTGGGCGGCTTAGAAGGTCGGGTGCCGGGTTCCATACGCTCGTGAAGTCCTCTCTTACGTGTCGCGCCGAGGTCCATACACATGGCGAGCCATCATTGCCCGCGCTGAAGTCATTAGAACGATTCACCCCCACACTCGTGGGGACAACGGAGCATCATTGCCCGCGCTGAAGCCATTGAACGGTTCACCCCCACGCCCGTGGGGCCATCTCGGCGGCGCGGGCGGCCGAAGGGGCAACGGCGTTGTTGCGCGCCACTGGCGACGCTGCGATTATATGTGGCGCGCTCCGGCCTCGCCAGAGTCATATGGCATATATCAGGCATAGGGCGGGCGCACAATCCCACTCCGCGCATTGCGCGCGTGGCCCCGCCCGCTCGCTCGTGGCGCCGCTAAATGGCGGCGCGAACGGCATTCTTGTCAAGCACGCGTTATGTCATGCGCAACCCCGCCGACGCATGTGGCGGACGAAAGCTGGGGCGAACTTGCCGCGCGGATACGATGGCAAAAGTACTACGTGCCCACCGTCTTCCCGGCCGCTTGCCCCGTGCTGGTCACGTATCCGCGCCGGCCTCGCCGCCCGGCTGGGCGACCATGGCCGCTTCGGGCGCCTCGTGCAGGTCCGGCGGATTGTATTGCGGCAGGCGCAGCTCGGCGCGGAGGCGGCGGATGCCCTGATAGACCACACTCGCGTCCAGCCCCAGGTCCGTCGCGATCTGCTTGTGGACACCTACTGGCGCCACCGGCAGCAGCGGCATGTAGACAGCGCGGATGCGTTCGAGATCCTCCGTGGTCCCAGCGTACGCTTGCAACTCCCACCAGCTCGGCATCTGCATGCGCTGCCGCAGCTCCAGCACCGCCTTCTTGACCGCCGCCTTCGGGATGTTCAGCTCCGTCGCGATCTTGGAGCGGATGCCGTCGTACTCGACCGGCTGGGCCAGCTCCAGGTAGCGCGCCTCCACCTTCGCTCGTAGATCATCTGTCAGCTCGAACGGCCGCGTCGCCGGCTTCGGCGTCCGCTTCTTCGGCTCACGTGGCGGTCGCTTCTCCTGTGGCCGCCCCGCCGTGGTCGCGGGCGACGCCGGCCGCCCCGCCGGCCGCGGCTCTCCGTGGCGCTCGCCGCCGGCACTCGGTGGATACGGCGCAGGCGCGCCGGCGGCAGCGGGCGCCGCAACTGGCGTAGGAGCAGGCGCGGGCGTCGCGGCGGCGAGCCGCGGATCGAGGATACCCGCGCCCGGACCGACGATCTTCGGCGCGATTGCTGGCGCCGCCCCCACCGCGGCCGGCTTCGGCGCGTTCTTCACCGCGGCGCGCGCCGCGCGTTCCTTCGCTTCACACTCCGAGCAAAGCGTCTGCCTGGCATTGGACGACTTGAACGGTTTGCCACAGCGCGCGCAGCGCATCTTCACCTTGCCACTCATCCGGCTCTGCTCCTCAGGCTTGTCGCGTTAACACAGCATGCCGCCGCCGCACCAGACATGCGTATTGAGTATAGGACGGCGCGGCCCAGGCGTCAAACGCGCAAACGCCACGCCCCCTAGCCTCGCACGCGCCCACGTGCTACCATAGGCGCCACGGCCACGCCGCTGGGGCGCGGCAGCAGACAGAAAATACAGGGCAGACAGGGGAGGAAGGCAGCCGTGGAGCACGTCGTCACGCAGGCCATCGGCGTCCTGAGCGCGGTGCCATCACCCTTTGTCTACGTGATCGCCGCCATGTGGATGGGGCTGGAGAGCGCCGGCATCGGCGTGCCCATCGAGGCGATGATGCTCTTTGTCGGCTCGCTGGCCGCGGAGGGGAGCGTCAACCTGGCGCTGGCGATCCTCTGCGCCGGCCTGGGCTGCGTGGCGTTCTCCGGCCTGGCGTACCTGATCGGCCGCCGCGCTGGCACGACCGCCATCGCCCGCGTCGGCCGCTTCGTCGGCTTGAATCAGAAGCGCGCCGATCACATCGAGCTCTGGCTGCGCCATCGCGGCCTGCTCGGCGTTGTGCTCGCGCGGCTGACGCCGATGGTGCGCAGCTTCGGCTCCTACGTGATGGGCGCCGCCGGCATCCCGCCCACCACCTTCCTGCTCGGCACGCTCATCGGTTCGCTGGCCTACTGTGGCGTGTTCCTCACCCTGGGCAGCGTCCTGGGCGCCAATTACCGCAAGCCGCTGGAATACCTCGACGCCTTCGGCCCACGCGGGCTTGCCATCGTCGCTGTCGCGGTCGTCACGCTGATCGCGCTCCACCACGTCGCCGGTCGCTTCTCCCTGCACCGCATGGCGCGACACTTCCACCTGCACCACGCGCAGCATGCCCCCGCCACGACACGCGCCACGCGCGGGTGATCCTCTCCCATCCTTCACGAGCGGCGCCTACCCCGCCGCTCACGGCCTCCCCGGCTCCCGCTCCTCGTCCTCCCGCCCTTCCTGATCCTCTTCATCTTCGTCCTCCTCGTGCGCCGGCAGGGGCGCCTCGGCGCGCCCACCACGCACGACCCGCGCTCCGCGCAGATCCGCGCGCACCGAGCTGATCTCCGCCAGCTCGCGGATCAGCACGGCGGCCCGCAGCAGCGCGTCGCGATCCGACACACGGCAGCGCACCTCCAGCAGCTCGCTGTTCCGGCCCCGTTCCGTCTCGATAGATTCGACATCCACACCCATGCGTGCGCAGATCTCGTAGACGCTGTGGATCGCCTTCCCTGTGGCGGATGGCGGCTCCACGCGCATACGCAGCGCATGCAGCGTGCGCCGCGGGAAGAGGTGCCGCTCCATCGGCCGCACCGCCGTCAGCATGATCAGCGCGAACGCCGTCGCGATCGCCGCCTCGGCCAGCAGCCCCGCGCCGCACGCCAGGCCAATCCCCGCCACCAGCCAAATCGAAGCCGCCGTCGTCAGGCCGCGCACGAGCTGCTTGCGCAGCAGAATCGTTCCCGCGCCCAGGAAGCCGATGCCGCTGACGATCTGCGCCGCGATGCGCGAGGGATCGAGCGTGACATCGCGCGCGCCCAGCACATCGGCGAAGCCAAACGCCGAAGCAATGGTGATCAGCGAAGCGCCGAGCGAGACCAGTGACAGCGTCTTCAGTCCCGCCGCATGCTCGCGATACTCCCGCTCCACCCCGACAAGCGCCCCCAGCGCCAGCGCCACGCCGAGGCGCACGACCACATCTCCCAGGCCCAATGAGGTCATCGCCACCCTCCTCCGGCGCCCGCCCACACGGAGTGTACGCGCACAGGCGATGCCGGCCCCAGCATGGTCAGCACGTGCGTGGTGGGATGATACACCGCGAACATGTCACCGCGAACATGTCATCGAAAATCAGGGTGCATCCTGCCCGCATTGCCTGCGATACTGGAACTGGGTTTCCATCTAGGTGCATCACCGCACGGCATGACATGGCATGGCAAGATGGAGGTCAGCGAAGTCTCTTGGCCTGTGTGAAAGGATGACGTCACGTGTCCGATACATCCCTTACGCCTGAGCAGGTGCTCGCCTTGCTCGCGGCAGCGCCACCGCGCCTCGCCGCGCTGACCGCCGATCTGGCGCCAGCGCAATTGCGGACCGCCCCCACCCCCGATGCGTGGTCCGCCAACGCGGTGCTGGCCCATCTGCGCGCGTGCGCGGACGTGTGGGGCGGCTGCATCGTAGCAATGCTCGCCGAGGACAGGCCGACGCTGCGAGCGGTCAATCCCCGCACCTGGATCAAGCGGACGGACTATCTCGACCTGGACTTCCGGCCCTCGTTACACGCCTTTGCCACGCAGCGTGCCGATCTCTTGGCCCTTCTGGAACCGTTGCTGCCCGAAGGCTGGGCACGCGCGGCGACGGTGACGGGGGCGGGCAAAGCCCTGGAGCGGACTGTGCTGTCCTATGCGCGGTGGCTGGCGGACCATGAACGGCCACACGTCAAGCAGGTCGCACGCATCGTCACCACCCTACGCATGGTGCCCAAGTAGCAACGGCCGCCCGCTGTTCGCGGGCGGTACATCACAAAGGAGATATGACAACACATGGCTGAAGACAACTTCACGCTCACGACGTTCTCTACATCCTGGAAAGCGTACCAGGATCACATCAAAGGGGCGCTTGCGCCGCTCACCGCCGCCCAGCTTGCGATGCGCGCCGCGCCGGGCCTGCGCTCGATCGGCGAGAATGCCCTGCACATCATCGGCTGCCGTATGTACTGGTTCACCGAGTTCCTGGGCGAAGACGGCGGCGAGGAGATGAAGGCGTATGCGAGCTGGAACGAGCTTGCGTTGAGACCGGGGGCGCACGTCCCACCTGCCGCCGAGCTGGCCCAGGCCCTCGACCGCACCTGGCACTTCATGGCCGATTGCCTGGCCCGCTGGAGTCCCGACGAGATGCGACAAACCTTCCCCGACGACGGGGATGGCGAGATCGTCGAGCTGGCCCGCGCCTGGGTCGTCTGGCATGTGATGGAGCATGACCTGCACCATGGCGGCGAGCTTTCGCTCACCCTCGGCATGCACGGCATCCCGGCGGATTTCCCTGGCTAGAGCCTAAGACCCAAGCCCAGGTGCATAACAGTCTGCCGCCCAATGGCATCACAGACGAGAAAGAGCGAGGCCAGGCCCGAAGGGGGTCTGGCCTCGTGTGGTGGAGATGGGGAGAGTCGAAGGCCCTATCACGGACCTCCTCGCGCCGGAATTTGAGCCACTTTCTGATGACGTGCGGTCATCTGTCGTGACCTTCACACCAGGCTAGACGACGCGCCCTCAGCTCACGGCTTGCTTCACGAGCGCGGCGATCCGCGCCTCGTCGGCGGCGGTCAGCTCCTTCAGCGCGAAGGCGACCGGCCACAGGGCGCCGTCGTCGAGGTGCGCGCTGTCGTTGAAGCCCAGCGTCGCGTACCGCGTCTTGAACTTGTGCGCGGGTTGGAAGAAGCAGACGACCTTGCCATCCTTGTTGGCATACGCGGGCATCCCGTACCAGGTTCTCGGCGCGAGGGCGGGCGCACTGGCTGTGATGATCGCATGGAGCCGCTCGGCCATGGCGCGATCCGGCGCGGGCATCTCGGCGATCTTCGCGAGCACGTCGCTTTCCCCGTCCGCCTTGCCCGCTTTCAGCTCCTGGGCGCGCTCCCTCACCGCGGCTCGTTCCTCGTCCGTGAATCCCGTGGACGCCTTGCCGGTCACGGTGGTGCGTTTGGCGGACTCCTTCGTCGCCTTCTTATCGTCCGCTTGCATGTGAGGATCTCCTTTGCGGTATCCGGCGCCAGCGTATGCACGCCGCCGGGACGTAGAACGGAGCGCCGGAGCTCCATCATACCGGACCATTTCTGTCTGTGGATGCTCCAGTTGGTAGCATGAGCGCGGGAACCCAGAATTTCCAGGCTCCCGCGCTCATGCTGAGGGATAGTTGTGGTGGAGATGGGGGAGAGTCGAACTCCCCGTCCAAACAAGCGATGAAGACGATATGCTACAGGCGTAGCCGACGTTTTGATGACGCGCCCCGGCCCCCCATCGGCGGGCTGCCGTAGTGCCTGCCCGCTGGCGCTCGATGCCGGCTAGCGGGCGGTCCCCGGCATCAGAGCCCGACTGTGTGACGCCCGTACCCGACCCGTCAGGCGGAGGTCGGACGAACGCGCTTCACCGGTGTTTAGGCGGCGAGAGCGAGAGCAGGCTGCTTGTCGGCAGCTGTTTTTTTGCCGGTTGTTTTACGAGATATGCTTACCGGCACCTCGGCCTGCAAACGTCCCCTTCTCCTGCCTGTCGAAACCCGACATCCCCAAGTGAATGCTCGCACGCCAACAGTATATCACATCCGCCGTACCCTGGGATAGTCTCATGACCAACCAGGGTGCGCGTCAGATTTTTAGGCAAGCAGGAGGTAAAGTAATTGCGGCAGCTTGTGTTCGTGCTGGGGCTATGCGGTGTCGGCCCAATGGCTTGGCGACCAGGCAGCGTTAGGAAATCGAATCACTGGCCGTCAGCAGCTTCACCACGCGAGACCGGGAAAATCGGGGAACCGCCCGCGTTACGCCGCTCGCATGTCTAAAAATTTGACGCGCACCCGCCGTCCAACCGCTCGTTGACAGCCCAGGCGCGACGCAAATATACTGCCCAAGACAATTGGGTCACCGCGCCGCGCCGGACCGCGACACCGCCGCGGCCACTGGGGCGGAACAGGGGGAGGAGGCCATGGCCGACCTACTGAACAATCCGCGCATCGTCAGCGGCCGCCTCACTGGCCCGTTGAGCGACGTCGCCCAGGACTTCGGCCTCCTCCCCGCCGGCCACCTGGACGGCAACCGCTACATCCCCCGCTACGTCGCGCAGGTCTACCTCCAGCGCCACGACGCCATCACCTACGCCGACGCCGACACCGCCGCCGAAGAGGCCCTGCGCCACGCCGTCGCCACCAACGGCGCTGGCGCCCTCGGCATCTGCGTCTTCGGGCGCCCCGCCCTCGGCAAAACCCGTCTCGCCTGGGAAGCGATGCAGAGCGTCCTCCCCTCCGCCACCTTCGTCAAGTGGCCCCATGAAGCCGCCCGCTCCTTCGATTGCACTCCCCGGCCCGGCGAGCGCGTCGTCCTCTGGCTCGACGACCTGCACGAATACGCCCACCCCTGCGAGGCGCACGTCGTCAACGCCCTTCCCCGCCGCTTCGTCCCCGGCTCCCTCATCATCGTCGCCACCTGCCGCGACGGCGCCGACGAGCGCCGCGCCCGCGCCCTGCTCGGCTCCCTCGTCGAGCGCCTCATCCCCATCCGCCCCGCCGACATCACCGAAGAGGAAGGCGCATCGCTCGCCGCCGCCCTCGAACAGGCCGGCGCACGTGTCACCCGCGGTGAGTTCGACCGCACCCCCGGCTCCCTGCTGCTCGGTCTCGGCGCCATCCGCGATGAACTCTACTGGCGCCTCTCCGACGACGCCCGCCGCATCCTCTGGACGCTCAAGCTGCTGCGCTCCGCTGGCATCCATAACTACGCCGCCGAGCGCATCCGCGCCGCCGCCGTCGCCCTCTTCGGCCTGTCTGAGGGCGAGACCGCCTGGCGCACCGCCGCCACTCAGCTCGTCAACGCCGATCTCGTCCGCCTCGGCCCGCCAGACGCCGCCGGCCTGCGCGCGCTGGAGCCGGTCTGCGCGCTCTGTGTGGACGAAGCCATCCCCGACTACCCACCCCCCGGCAGCACCATCCCCGACGACTGGACCCTGCTGCGCGACGAGCTAGCCCGCCTGAGCGACGCCGACGGCCTGCTCAATCTTGGCAGCGCCTTCGCCGATCTGCCTGACGACATCAACATCCTGCCCGGCGGCGACCTGCGCTATGCCCGCGAAAACGGCGTTGCCGCCTACCGCTCCGCCCTCGCCCTGTACCCACCCCTCAGCGAAGACTGGGCCGTCGCGCAGAACAGCCTCGCCGCCGCCCTCAGCTCCCTCGCCGAGCTGGCCGACCCCACCGAGCGGTCCACGCTGCTCTCACAGGCCGTCGCCGCCTACTGGGCCTCGCTCACCGTCTACAATCCCGCCACTAGCCCGGCCGAGTGGGCCGTCGCGCAGAACAACCTCGCCGTCACCCTCTATGAGCAGGCCGAGGCCAGCAGCGGCGGCGAGCGCTACGAGCTGCTCACCCAGGCCGTCGCTGCCTACCGCTCGGCGCTCACGATCTATACCCGCGAGGCCGCGCCGCTCGCCTACGCCACCGCGCAGAGCAATCTCGGCATCTCCCTGCGCTCGCAGGCCGAGCTGGCCGAAACGTTCCAGCCCGGCTTCGGCCCGCCGCGCGCGCAGATTCTGGCTGAGGCCGTCAGCGCCTTCCGCTCCGCCCTCGCCGTCTTCACCCCCGAAGACACCCCCGACGATTGGGCCGGGACGCAGAATGACCTCGCCGTCGCCCTGCGCAAACAAGCCGAGCTCGCCGGAGCCAGCGGCGGCGCGGGACAGGAGCGGCTGCTGGCCGAGGCTGTCACCGCCTGCCGCGCCGCGCTCACGGTCTTCACTCCACGCCGTACGCCACTCGAATGGGCCGCCACCGAGCATAACTTCGGCCTCGCCATCTCGGATCAGGCCGCCCTCGCCGAAGGCTTCGAGCGCGAGCGCCTGCTCTCCGATGCCATCGCCGCCTATCGCGCCGTCCTCACCGTCTACAACCGCGACCAGCACCCATCCGATTGGGCCGCCACCCAGCACAATCTGGCCGTCGCCCTGGATGACCTGGCCGCCCTCGCCGACGGTCCCAAGCAGATGTGGCTACTGGCCGAGGCCGTCAGCGCCTTCCGCTCCGCCCTCGCCGTCTACACGCGCGAGCAGCAGCCCGACGACTGGGCCGCCACGCAGAACAACCTCGCCAACGCCCTCGACGATCTCGCCGATCTCGCTCAGGGCAGCGAGCGCCTGCGCCTGATGACCGAGGCCGTCACCGCCTACCAGCTCGCCCAGTCCGTTAACTCGCGCGAGGACGCCCCCGCGCAATGGGCCGCCACCCAGCACAACCTGGCCGTGCTCCACCTGCACCGCGCCCTCACCCTGGCTGAGTCCGGCGGCGGCGCGGCCGTCTGCGCCGAGCTGACCACCGCCTGGCAGTGCGCGGAGGATGCCCGCATGTTCTTCGATGGCGTCAACCCCACCTTCGCCCATGAAGCGATCGAGCTGCGCTGGGAGATCGAGGACGCCATGGGCCAGTTCGGCTGTCCGCCCGCCCCGCCCGCCCCACGCGCCGCCGGCGGCGGTTGGCCCACCACCGGCCCCCGCTACTAAAATCTACCTCCCCTCTCTGGCTCCCCCTCTCTGTGCGCGGAGAGGGGGCCGGGGGGTGCGGCTGTGGGGAACGGATATACAAGAGTCTTTCTGTTCGTACCCATGTCTGCACCACCTGCGGGCTGGTGCTGGACCGCGATGAGAACGCGGCCCGCAACATTCTGGCGTCGGGCCGGGCAGGCCCGTCAGGCGCTAACGTGGCCGGGTGCGGCGAGCGTAGCCTGAGAAGCCCCGCCCGTTAGGGCTGGGGAGCATGTCACTCAAACACGATCACGCCGCGCCCCGCCTCGCCGCCATCCAGCACCGCCAGCGCCGCGTTCACCTCGTCCAGCCGGTAGCGCCGCGTCGCCAGCTCGTCCAGCTTCAGCCGCCCCAAGCGGTACAGCTCCAGCACCCGCGGCACATCCACCCGCGGCACCGACGAGCCGAAGATGCACCCCAGCAGCTTCTTCTCGCTCAGGAAGTCGCTGCGCAGCGTCACCTGCCCGTTCTGCTTGGTCAGCCCCACCACCACCGCCGTGCCGCCCGGCGCCAGGCTCTCCCACGCCGTCGCAATCGTCTCCGGCCGCCCCACCACCTCGAAGGCGTAGTCCACCCCGCCGCCACTGAGCTTGCGGATGGCGCGGGCAACGTCGCCGGCCGCGGGATCGCTGGAGTCCAGCGTCTCGGTCGCGCCGAACTCACGCGCCAGCGCCAGCGCCGCCGGCCGCCGGTCCACCGCGATGATGTGCGCCGCCCCCACCAGCCGCGCCCCCTGGATCACGTTCAGCCCCACCCCACCGCAGCCGATCACCGCGACGCCACTGCCCGCCTCCACCCGCGCCGTGCGCGCCACCGCGCCGATGCCCGTCAGCACAGCGCAGCCCACCAGCGCCGCCGTCTCCAGCGGCACATCCGCCGCAATGGGGATCACCCCCTCCGCGCGCACCAACACGCGCTCCGCGAAGGCCGACGTATCCAGGAATTGGTGGATATCCTTGCCACCGGCATCGTGCATGCGTACCGGCCCGCCGCGCCGCTCCACACCCTGCCGATCCACACAGAGCGCCGGGCGGCCCTCCACACAGTAGCGGCAGCGCCCGCAGCTCGGAATCCATGAGAGCACCACGTGGTCGCCCACCGCCACGCCGCGCACCTCCGGCCCAACCGCCTCCACCACGCCCGCCCCCTCATGGCCGAGCACCGTCGGCAGCGGCGTCTTGAAGCCGCCGTCGAGCATGTGGAAGTCCGAGTGGCAGACGCCCGTCGCCCCCAGCCGCACCACCACCTCACCCGGCCCCGGCTCATCCAGCGTGATCGCCTCAATGCGCAGCGGCTCGCCGTAGGCGCGTAGCAGCGCCGCTTTGGTCTGAATCGTCATGGCCTCCCCCTTCTCCGCGTCGTCGTTGCCTGTCGTTCCCGCCTATCTCCACTCGCCGGCCGTTCCCAGCGCACTATACGCCAGCCATACCCCGGCGCGCGAGCGCCCCTAGAATGTCATCTGGATGGCGCGCGGCGGCGCCGTGCTACACTTTTAGTAGTGACTTCAGTCGAGGATCAACGAGGGAGCATCAGGAGCATCATGAGCGTCCGATTTGGCGTGTTCGTGCCGCAGGGCTGGCGCATGGATCTGGCGGGCATCGCCGATCCCATCGAGAAGTACGAGGCCATGACCCGTGTCGCGCGGGTGGCCGACAGCATCCCCGCCTACGACTCCATCTGGGTCTACGACCACTTCCACACCGTGCCGCGGCCCGTCCACGAGACCACCTTCGAAGCCTGGACCAGCACCGCCGGGCTTGTCCGCGACACTCAGCGCCTCCACGTCGGCCAGATGGTGACGGCCGTCGCCTATCGCAACCCGGCGCTGCTCGCCAAGATGGCCTCCACAGTGGACGTGATGAGCCACGGTCGGCTCTATTGCGGCATCGGCGCCGGCTGGTACGAGCACGAATGGCGCGCATACGGCTACGGCTTCCCTGAAACCCGCCAGCGCATGCGCGCCTTCCGTGAGGCGACCGAGATCATCTATCGCATGTGGACCGAGGATGAGCCAACCTTCCACGGCGAGCACTACACGATTGACAAGCCCATCAACGAGCCGAAGGGCGCGCGCCAGCCGCACCCCTCGCTCTGGATTGGCGGCGGCGGCGAGCAGGTCACGCTGAAGCTGGTCGCGCGCTACGCGGACGCCTGCAACGTCGGCGGCGGCGACCCGG
>JAICVS010000172.1 GCA_025935195.1 Ktedonobacterales bacterium | reverse complement strand
GTCCACGTCCGCGCGCACGATGTCGAGGCTGGCCCGCCAGAAGTCCGGCGTGCGCATGTCTATGTCGAAGCGCGCGGCCAGCGTCGCCGCGTCGTGCATGCCGGTGGCCGACAGCAGCTCGTCGTAGCCCGCGCGAAAGGCGTCCGGCTCGCGCTGGTAGCGCGCGTACAGGCCGAGGCCGAAGAGCAGCCCGAACATGTAGGGGAAGTTGTAGAACGAGCGCCCGGTGCTGTAATAGTGCGGCTTGACGGCCCACATGTACGGATGCAGCGCGCCCGCGTCCAGCCCGTCGCCGTAGGTCTCGCGCTGCGCCTCCAGCATCAGCTCGTTCAGCTCGTCCACCGCGAGCTCCCGCTGCCGCCGCCGCTCGAAGACGCGCTGCTCGAACAGGAAGCGGCTGGTGATGTCCACCACCACCTGGCAGCTCCCCTGTAGCGACGCTTCGAGAATCTCGATGCGCTCGCCGGCGCCGGCCAGCTCCAGCGCGGCGTGGCGCACGATGGTTTCGCAGAAGATGCTCGCCGTCTCCGCCAGCGTCATCGGCGTGGAACGTTGCAGCATCGTACGCTGGGCGAGGTTCAGGTTGTGGTAGCCGTGGCCCAGCTCGTGGGCGAGCGTGCTCATGCCGGGGAAGGCCGGCTTGAAGTTGGCGAAGACGCGCGACTCATCGCCACGCAGCCACATGCAGAACGCGCCGTCGCGCTTGCCGTCGCGCGGCTCCGCGTCAATCCAGCGCTCGCGGAACGCCCGCGCGGCGAACGCGCTCAGCCGCGACGAGTACGCGCCGAACCGCGCGACGATGAACGCCGCCGAGGTGTCGTAGTCCCACGCCCGGCCGCCCTCCCCATCCCCATTCCCGTTCCCGCCGCCCACCGGCGCGAAGAGGTCATACCATGCCAGCGCATCGAGGCCGAGCGCGCGGGCCTTGGCGCGCAGGTAGCGGCGGAAATCGGGGAAGCTGTCGCGCGCCGCCGTCATCATCGCGTCGAGCGTCTGCCGGTCAATGCTGGCGTCGAAGAGCGCGGCGTCTAGCGGCGTCTCCCAACCGCGCCGGCGCGCGAGCATATCCACCTCGCCCTTGATGCTGTTCATGGCCGCCGCCAGCGGCACGGCGGCGCGGGCAAAGCCGGCGATCTCCGCCTCATACGCATTGCGGCGCACCGCGCGGTCGGCATCGTAGGCCAGGTTGCGCACCGCGCTCATCGGCAGCTCGCGCGTCTCGCCCTCCACCACCACCGGCACGGCAAGCTGCGAGGTGAGATTGGCGTGCAGCCGGCCCCAGGCGCTCCCGCCCGTCACGTTCAGCTCGGCGGCCAGCGCCTCCTCCGCCGCGTCCATCAGGTGCGTGGCGCTGATGCGGGCGCGGCGCAGCATGTAGGCGTGGTCGCTGGCGACGCCGGAGCGCTGGATCAGCTCGTCCACGTCCAGCGAGCCAACCCAGGCGGTGAAGCGCGTGGCGAGCTGGCTGAGCTTCACGGTCTGCCGCTGCAGCTCGCTCTGGCGGGCCTGCGCCAGGTTGTCGCGCGAGTTGGTGGCGACGAAGGCCGAGATGTAGGCCCCAAGCGTCTGCGCCTCGGAGAGGACGGCGTTGAAGCGCGCGATGGCCGTCTCCACGGCGCGCACCGTCGCGTCGTCCACCGTCGCGGATGGGGCTTTTTGCACGTTCAGCTCGTCGAAGAGCGCGCCCAGCGCGGCGATCTCCTCCGCCACACGCTGGAAGCCCGCGGCGAACGCGGGCGATTCGAGGCTCGGAAAGACGACGCTCATATCCCAATGGGGAAGCGCGGGCGTGACGCTGCTCACGAGGCTGTTCTCCTGTCGTTCGGCTGGTGTCGCGGCCGGACATACTGCCATGGCCGTTAGTATAGCGTGCCAGGAGAGCGGGCTGCTATCACGGAAGGCCGGTGCGCGCTGATCAGCCGTGCGCTCCCGCGATGGCGTCCGTCCAGTGCTGGATATCTTCGGGCGACATGAAGCCTGCGGACACGCGCGCGTCGCTGTAGCCCCACTGCTCGATATCCGGCAGGAACTGCTCGCGCGAGACCAGCGTGCCCTGGCAGAGGCGCTCGTCCATTGGCGGCGTGCGCACCTCGGCCAGCAGCCGCCCACTCAGCTCGCGCATGATCCACGCCGGAATCTTGTCGCGCTCGCCGGGGTAGTCGTAGCCAAACAGCACGAGATGGCAATACAGCACGCGCCAGTTCGCGCCGTAGCGCTCCAGCAGGTGATGCCAGTCCATCTTGTCGGCCCAGGCGTGGATGAGGTGGGCGACATCCGCGCCGTCGAAGCGCTCGCGCTCCATGATGAAGCCCTTCGACCAGATCATCTCCTCGGCCGGGATGAGCTTGACGGGAATGCCGAGAATCTCGCAGGCGTGCGCGCGCGCGAACCACTCGTCGTCCACCCTGGCGACGCCGTTGCCGGAGTTGAAGATGATGTCCATGTAGGCGTCGCCGGCGTACGCTTTGCCCAGCCAGTGCGGGTGTGTCAGCTCGGTGTGGTAGCCGGCGCCCGCGAAGATGTCGAGGACGCGCTGGCAATCCGCCGCGCGCACGAAGATGTCGAAGTCTTTGGTATGGCGCTCGACGCCGGTGTAGTAGTTGAAGGCGTAGGCGCCGCCGACCATGAAGGGCAGGCTGGAGTCCTTGATCACGCCCAGCGCGGCCCGGTAGAACTCCCGCGTCGCCTGGTCGAGCGTGCCGCCGCGTCCATGCGCGATTGATCCGGCCATGGTCGTCCCCTCCTTGCCTCGCCCGCGCCGGTCTGTGCGGAGCCGGCACGCGTGTAAGCCATCCGCAAGGGCAAGAGGCATGCCAGCGGGGTACATATCTTGCCACTTCGCGCACGTGTCACCACGCGGACGGGCAGCGTGAGCCGGAGCGGGTGAGCCGGAGTGAGGAGGCGCGCATGGCAACGGGTGAGACAGTACGTATCGCGGCGGTCGCGGACATCCACTGCACCAAGACCTCACAGGGCGCGTTGCAGCCGCTCTTCACACAGGCCGCCGCCAGCGCGGACATCCTGCTGCTGTGCGGCGACCTGACCGACTACGGCCTGCCGGAGGAGGCGCATGTCCTGGTTCACGAGCTGGCCGCCGCGCGCCGCATGCCCACGATCGGTGTGCTGGGCAACCACGATGAGGAATCCGGTCGGCACGAGGAGGTGCGCGACATCCTCTGCGAGTCTGGCGTGACGATGCTGGACGGCCAGAGCTGCGAGGTGATGGGCATCGGCTTCGCCGGCGTGAAGGGCTTCGCCGGGGGGTTCGGTCGCGGCGCGCTCGGCTTGTGGGGCGAGGAGGCGATCAAGGCGTTCGTGCGTGAGGCGATCAACGAGGCGCTCAAGCTGGAGACGGCGCTGGCGCGGCTGCGCACCGAGCGGCGCGTCGCCGTGCTGCACTACGCGCCGATCCAGACTACGGTGGAAGGCGAGCCGCCGTCCATCTTTCCCTGGCTCGGCTCCAGCCGCCTGGAGGAGCCGCTCACCCGCTACCCGGTGGACGCCGTCTTCCACGGCCACGCCCATCACGGCCGGCCGGAGGGGCGCATCCGCGACACCACGCCCGTCTACAACGTCTCGCTGCCGGTGCTGCGCGCCACCTTCCCCGACCGGCCGCCGTTCCGCGTGCTGGAGCTGCGCGTCTCGCCGCACGCCCACGATCAGGACATAAATCCCCAGGAGGTGCGGCCCGCCATCGCGTGAGAAAGCGTTTGAGAAGCCGCGATTCGGCGCTCAGGCCACACCCCGAATTGGGAATGATCCGCCTCTGCCAGCCGCGAAGACCTCTCCATGTCATATCCATCGTTCGCGCTTTTCTGACATCCCACCTGCCCGATCCTCTGCTATACTGACTATGCCGATGCCGTCAGGGGCCGCGGTTCTAGCGAAGGGCAGGCGGCATGGGCGAGACCGACGCACGAGCGGGCTCTATCGAGCTCCTGCGGGCATGCTTCCCCGCTCTGCGGGTGGAACGCCATGTCTCGCTTGGCGAGGGCTGGGACAGCGTCGCGCTGCTCATCAACGACCAGGATGTCTTCCGCTTCGCCAAGCGCCCCGACGTCGCCGTGCGCCAGGCACGTGAGGCCGAGCTGCTGCCACTGCTGGCAGACCGGCTGCCACTACCGATTCCGCGCTATAGCCATACCTGTGCTGACCCCGCCTGGCCAGGCATGCGCATCGTCGGCTACCGGCTGATTCCCGGCGAGCAGCTCATTCCCGACCGCGCCCGCGCTGAGCATCGCGCGACCCAGGCGGCACAGCTTGGCGAGTTCGTGAGCGCGCTGCACGCCGTCCCGGTCGAGCAGGCGCGGCGACACGGCGCGCTGGGCGGCGACGCCCCCAGCCGGCGTGAGGCGTATCGCGGCTTCTTCGCCAAGGTCCGCTCGAACATGTTGCCGCTCTTCACTGCTCGGGAGCAGGCGGCAATTGTCGCCTTTTGGTCACGCTATCTGGATGATGACACCTGCTTTGCCTTCACGCCCACGCTGGTCCACCGCGACCTCAACACGGAACACGTTCTCTTTGATCCCGCGACCGGCACCCTTACGGGCGTCATTGACTGGGGCGACGCTGGCATTGACGATCCAGCAGTGGACTTTGCCGGTATACGGCGCCAGCTTGGCGATGATTTCGCGCACCAGATGCTTGCCGCGTACCGCCATCCGCTCGACGCGACCTTTCTCCAGCGGATGGACTTCTACGCTGGAATGGAACCGTTCCACGAGATACACTTCGGCCAGGTGGATGGCGACGCCGCTCATCTGGCGCACGGCATTGAGTGGGCGCGGCGACAATGCGCGGAGGCATGACAGAATGGCATACGAGCTGACGCCCGAACACTTTCTGAGGCATGCGGCCTATTCCGCGCCGCCGCCCGCCGCCGCGCCGCCGCCGTCCGGCGTTGCCCGCGCGCCGCGCCGCCGCCGCCACTCGCGCAGCGCGCGTCGCGCCGAGACGGCCGCCGTGTACGGCCAGTACACTTCCGGGCGCAGCACCAGGTCGTGCGTCGGCATCACGCGGTGCTCGTAGCCGCCGAAGCCGCGCTTGTAGAGGTAGACGCCGTACAAATCCTCGCCGGGCTTGAGCACGTCGGGGATCGAGCGCCAATCGTAGAAGTCCGCGCCGCGCGCCTTCGCCCAGCGCATCGCCTGCCATTGCAGCGGGTGGTTGGGGCGCAGCTTGCGATGCTCCGGCCGCTCGGATGACGCGCCGTGCAGATACCACGCCCACTTGCCTAGCACGGCCACGGTGAGCGCGCCGACCAGCTCGCCCTCATGCTCGGCCAGCATCAGCTTCATCTCCGCCGTGCCATCGCGCGCGGCGCGCTCCGTCGAATAGTGATCCAGCATGTCGCGGAACAGCGCCTTGGGATAGATGTAGAAGCCGTCGCGCCGGCCCGTCTCCATCAGCAGCCGGTAGAACGCGTCCAGATCGCTCTCGCCGGCGCCAATGCGGATGCGCACGCCGTTCTTCTCGCCGGCGCGAATGTAGCGCCGCCACGACGCGGACATATTCGCCAGAATCTGTTCCTCGCTGCCGGAGATGTCCGTCACCCACGCGCCGCGCGGATAGATGCCGTGGCTGGTCGGGCGAAAGCCCAGGCCGCGCAGCGCCTTCGGCCAGAGCGTATCGTCTTGCGGCACGTTCGGCTCGGCGCGGATCAGGAACGCGCCGCGCTTGCGCGCCTCGCGCTTTGCCGCCGCGACGAGCAGCGGCAGCGCCGGCGAGCTGGGATCGGCGCAGATCGGCCCGCGCGGCGCGTAGAAGAAGGGCGCGCGCACGCCCTGCGCCTTGCTGCGCACCAGCAGCATCGCCGCCACCAGCCGCCCATGCTCATCGATCACGCCGAGGCGCGGCGAGGCGTCGCCGCGGGCGGACGCGTCGGCATGCTCCGGCCACTCGTACGTCTGCGTGATGTGGCATTGCGGGCTGGCGGCGACGAAGCGATTCCAGAGCAGCCGATCCTCGATGATACGTGCTTCCATTCCCGTCTCGCGCTCCCTCTCCCGCTCGCCGCGACGCGCCCATACAGCGCGTCAGTATAGCAGATGCGCGCGGGGAATGGGGGTTCTCAGCGTGGCGCGAACGCGGAGATGCCCGTCACATCACGGCCGACGATCAGCGATTGAATCGTATCGGTCCCCTCGTAGGTGAAGACCGCCTCGATGTCCGCGAAGTGGCGCGCGATCTGGTACTCCAGCAGGATGCCGTTGCCGCCGAGCATCTCACGCGCGTCCGCCACCACCTCGCGCGCCAGCCGCGCATTATGCATCTTGGCGAGCGAGGCCATCGCGTCGGTCATCGTGCCCTCCGCCTGGAGCTGCGCCAGGCGTAGGCAGAGCAATTGCATCGTCGTCACGTTGGCGAGCATTGAGGCGAGCTTGCTCTGAATGAGCTGGAAACTGGCGAGTGGCTTGCCGAACTGATGCCGCTCCTTCACGTAGTTCAGCGCGATCTCGTAGGCCGCGACGGCATGGCCGACGGCCTCCCACGCCACGCCGGAGCGTGTCGCCGTCAGCACGCGCGCCGTATCCTTGAAGCTGCGCGCGCCTGCCAGCCGGCAGGAGGCCGGCACACGCACGCCGCGCAGCGCGATGTCCGCCTGCCAGACCGCGCGCTTCGCCACCTTGCCCGTCATCACCGTCGCCTCGAAGCCGGGCGTCCCTTTCTCCACCAGAAATCCGCCGACATTGCCGTCGTCGTCGCGCGCCCAGATGATCACCACGTCCGCGAACGAAGCGTTGCCGATCCAGCGTTTCGCGCCGTCCAGGACGTACGAATCGCCCTCGCGGTGCGCCCGCGTCTCCAGCGCCACCGCGTCCGAGCCGTGGTTCGGCTCGGTGAGGCCGAACGCGCCGATCTTCTCCATGCGCGCCATCGCCGGCAGCCAGCGCCGCTTCTGCGCCTCGTCCCCCAGCATCGCGATTGAGGTCATGGCGAGGCCCGAATGGACGCCGAAGAACGTCGCCACGCTGGCGTCGCCGCGCGCCAGCTCCAGCATCACCAGCCCCGTGGCGAGCGGGCTCATGCCGGGGCAGCCGTAGCCCTGGATCGTCGTGCCGGCGATGCCCAGCGCCGCGAGCTTCGGGATGAGCTCGAAGGGGAACTCGGCGCGCTCCCAATACTCGTTGATGACGGGGATTACGTCGCGGTCGCAGAACGCGCGCACCTTGTCGCGGATGGCGCGCTCCTCGTCCGTGAGCAGCTCGTCCATATGATAGAAGTCGGTGCCGAGCGAGTGAGTGACATCCGCGATCATGTGCTGCCATCCTTTATCTGAATCGTCTCAGCTCACCGTGGGCGAGACGCCTGGACGTTCCCAGGGACTTCAGTCCCCGCCAACCGTGCGCCGGCACATTGAGTGCCGCGAGCGCCATCACGCGCAATCCGCTCGCACGTCACGCGCCACCCGTGAAGCAGCGTCACGTGGCGGCGAGATCGCGACGGATTGTACTGCGTGCCAAGGGCCGTCGCCAGCGCATTCCGCCAGGGCAGGCGAGCGCATAGAATCCGCGCCCACTGGGGCATCCCGCCAGGTCACCACCATATATATCGCGCTATGATGGTATCCGTCTTGCGAGCGTGACTCACGGAAACGCAATGACTCGCTCGATAGCTGTAAAGGGATTACATAATGAAGGATCGCACGCGACCGGAAGTGGTCGTCGTCACTGGCGCGTCGGGCGGCGTCGGCCGCGCCGTCGCCCAGGCATTCGGCAAGCGCGGCGCGCATCTCGGCCTGCTGGCGCGTGGGCGCGCGGGGCTGGATGGCGCGCAACACGATGTAGAGACGCTGGGCGGCAAGGCCATCACCGTCGAGGCCGACGCCGCCGATCCCAAGTCGCCCGAGGAGCTGGCGAGCAAGACCGAGCAGGCGTTCGGGCCGATTGACATCTGGGTGAACGTCGCCTTCACCACCGTCTTCTCGCCGTTCATGGAGATCACGCCCGACGAGTACAAGCGCGTCACCGAGGTGACGTATCTCGGCTACGTCTACGCCACCCAGACCGCGCTGCGCCACATGATCCCGCGCGACCGCGGCACCATCGTCGAGGTCGGCTCGGCGCTGGCCTACCGCGGCATCCCGCTCCAGACGGCGTACTGCGGCGCGAAGCACGCCATCCAGGGCTTCACCGAGGCGCTGCGCTGCGAGCTGATCCACAACAAGAGCCACATCCAGCTCACGATGGTGCAGCTGCCCGCCGTCAACACGCCGCAGTTCACCTGGGGCCGCAACAAGCTGCCGCGCAAGGCCCAGCCCGTGCCGCCGATCTACCAGCCCGAGCTGATCGCCGAGGCGATCTACTGGGCGGCGCACCACAAGAAGCGCCAGATGTTCATCGGCGGCTCGACGGCCACCGTGATCACCGGCAACAAGTTCTTCCCCGGCTTCGGCGACTGGTATCTGGGCAAGACCGGCTACAAGAGCCAGATGCGCAATCAGCCGCGCGACCCCGACCAGCCGAACAACCTCTTCCATCCCGTGGACACCACCAAAGACTACGGCGCGCACGGCGCCTTCGACGACGAGTCCATCAATCACAGCTACGAGGTGTGGGCGGCCGAGCACAAGGGGCTGATCGCGGCGGCCGTCGGCGCGGCGGCGATTGGCACTGGCGCGCTGCTCTTCGGCAGGCGGGCGTGAGCGTAAGGCAAGGACGAGGCGTGGCATGACGAGCGAGGATGGCGGCGCGGAGATTCCGCCCGGCTGGGATTACAACCCATCGAGCTGGGAGGAGCGCCTGCCCCTACTGGCGCTGGCGCTGCTCGGCGTCGCCATCTCGTTCTACCTCACGCTGTTCCAGGTCGGCGCCATCGCTCAGATGTGGGATCCGCTCTTCGGCAGCGCCAGCAGCGCCGCCGTCACCCACTCGCCCATCTCGCGCCTGCTGCCGATCCCGGATGCCAGCCTGGGCGCGCTCGCCTATCTGGCCGAGGTGGTCTTGGGCGCGCTGGGCGGCCCGGCACGCTGGCGCACGCTCCCCGCCGCCGTGCTGCTCTACGGCCTGGTGGCGCTGGGCCTCGGCGTGGTGAGCGCGCTGCTGCTCATCACCCAGGGCGCCGTCGTCCACGCCTGGTGCCTGCTCTGCCTCTGCTCGGCGGCGATCTCGCTGTCGATCCTGGGCGCGGGCGTCGGTGAGACGCTGGCGGCGCTGCAACACCTCAAAGCCGCGGCCAGCCGCCACCAATCGCTGCCGCGCGCGCTGCTCGGCTTGCCGCCGGCGCACGCGCATCCCCAGCGGGCGGCGTATCAGTAGTGTCCAGTAGTGTGAGGAGGCAGGGCAT
>JAICVS010000023.1 GCA_025935195.1 Ktedonobacterales bacterium | reverse complement strand
ATCAGGATGCCGAGCAGAATGCGCGCGACGCGATGCCGGTTCAGACGCTTCTTCATAACCTGCACGATACCTTCACCATCGCCGCGGCCTACGTACGCGGCACGGTCAACACACGCGACTCGCAACCGCGCCGGGGCGACGCGCGTATGCCACTATAAGCCAGGATTCCGCCGGAAGAACGACCGGGGAAATGACGTGC
This sequence comes from Ktedonobacterales bacterium, assembly GCA_025935195.1. Taxonomy (GTDB): domain Bacteria; phylum Chloroflexota; class Ktedonobacteria; order Ktedonobacterales; family JADMIN01; genus JAICVS01. Next base: position 39,074 of record JAICVS010000023.1, on the reverse strand, counting down.
GAGCAGTCTAGCAGGAGCGGGCAGACGTGGCAAGAGCTTGCGCCGTTCCCCAACCGACGCAGGTCGGTTTCGTGGCGGCACGCCTTCAGGCGCGGTTTCAACCGCTGGCCCGTCGGCGGGCATTCACGGCTTCGCGGCCGCGGGCCCTCCAGGCGCGCATTCATTCGCCGGCTCTCCTGGCTGGCTGATCTGCCCGCATGGTGATAATCCCGACCCACCATGACCAACGTCACATAACCCGCATATCACCTTCGGCAGATGCTCTTCGCCCACCAGGGCGATACAATGCAAGAGAGAGTCAGGCGACAGACGCCAGCGAAGGCTAAAGCAGAGCGATGGCGCCGCCGCGTGGAAGGAGTGGAGGGAGCAGAAGCTATGGCAGACCGCACACCAGTCCCGCGCGATCCCGAAGACGAGCGGGCCGACCTGCTGGCGACGCTGGCCGCCGCCCGCGAGCTTGGCCCCGAGATGGATACATCCATCGCGGATTCGTATCTTGAGCGGCGCAAGAGCGAAGCCCGTGCTGGCATCGTACCCCGCGCCGCCGCCGGCCCTCAGAGCAGCCAGCCTGGCCAGAGCATCATGCCGCACCAGACCCCCGGCACGCCCACCGGCATCGCGGCTGCCGGCATGCTGCTCTTTCCTCTGATCGGCATCGCCATCTTCGCCGCCATCCTGTTCGCCTCCGGCGGGCATGCCTGGTGGCTATTCTGGATACCGCTGGCGATGGGCGGCTGGTGGCGCGGCATGTGGTATCCCCACAATCGTTACGCCTACCGCGCCGAGCGCCAGGCCATGCGCGACGACTACCGCCAGACGCGCCGCGACGCCCGCTCCCGCTATCGCTACGGCCCGTACGACGACGACCGCCGCCACAACGACGAGCTTGACTAGCTCGCCGCTCGTCCGTCCGTGACCGCTCGCCTCAACCCTTCGCCACACTGTACGGGCGCATCGCGTGCGCCCGCCATGCCCTCAAACGGGGCCGGGGTGAGGACTCCCTACAGCGGCGTGATCCGCATGTACTCCAGCTCCACCCACTCCGGGCCGCTCGCCAGCGTGCCGAAGCGGAAGGCCCCGCGCGGCGTCGCCACCGCGTACTGATTGTCAATCCACGCCACGAACCCTAGCGGCCCGCCCGGCGGATCGGGTACGGCAAGCACCTCCGCGCCGTCTACGATCAACCGCGCCCGCGCGCGCCGCCACTCGATCACATACTCGTGCCACACGCGGAGGTCCACCGCCAGTGGCGCCTCCGCCGCCCCGCTCACCCGCCGCACCAGCCGGCCCGCCATCCCCTCCCGCCCCGTCACCCGCGCCCACAGCACCGCCGGCGCCGCCGCGACGCCCCAGCCGACCGCGCCCAACCGCTGCGCATGCACCACCTGCGCCTTCCAGCCCCAGCCCGGCACCCCCGGCACCAGCGCCATGTTCGACGGCGGCGACGCCGCGAAGAACCACACCGCCTCCGGCAGCCGCAGCACCGCGCCCGACAACGAGAACGGATAGTTCCAGAAGCCGAACCCCGCCGTTCCCCGCAGGTACCGTTGCGGCCCATCCGCGCCCGCCGCCGCGTCCATCGGATGCGCTGGATGCGCTGGATATGCCGGGTGCGACGCCCGCGCCCGCACCTCCATCCGCAACGGCGGCCGCCAAGGAAAATGCCTCGGCGGCAGGTGGTCGTAATCGTCAATCTGCGCGTCGCTATAGCGTCCCGCTCGCGCACCCACCGGCAGCGCCAGCCGCAGCGCCGACCCCGCCACCGTGAGCGTCCCGCCGCCCGGCGTCGTCCGCGTCCAGCGCGAATCGAGCCGATCGTTGTCGAAGTGGTCGTCGAGTGCGAGCATCACCATGCGCTCTGACGTTTCGCCTCATCAGATGAACCGCGCGGGCATGCGCGCCGCGTACCTGCCCTCCTCCTGATGCTACCCGCTTGAACGACTGGGTTGCCACCGTGCGACTTCAGAATTGCGCGCCGCGATTGCGCGCCAGCATGAGCAGCCCGAGGCCAGCAACGAGCAGCAAGCCCACGCCCGCCGCAATGAACACGATTGGTGATACTGGTGAAGCTCCCGTTCCCCGAGGAACGCTGGAAACGGCTGTGGCGCCACCGATGGGCGTGGGGGTCGCGGCGGGAGCTGCTGGCGCCAACACGGTAAAGGATGAGCTATTCGCCTGGATGCCGCTGCCAGCGATCAGCAGCGTATATGTGCCCGGCTGGGTATCGCGCGGCAGCGCGACCGTCAGCACGAACTGGTTGTGGCCGCGCCCGGCCGCTGACGTGAACTGCGGCAAGGTCTGCGTCGCGCCATCCGCGGACTCGAGCACCACGCTGGATGGAGGCAAGGTGTCCGCGCTCACCCAGCCAGAAACGGTCACGGTCATGCTTGTTCCCGCGGACACCCCGCCAGCCGGCACTGCGATATCCACCGTGGCGGCGGGAGTCGGCGTGGCGCCTGTGATCACGGTGAACGGATCGCGCGACTGGACCGTATCGCCGGCGCCGTTCTGGGGCGCCGCGCACAACCAGTATGGCCCTCTACTGAGGTCGGCCGGCCAGGGAAACTGGGCCACGCCACCCTGTGCGCCGACAGTGATCGGCGCAACGCCGGGAATGGGCTGCGCCGTCGCGCAGCCGCCCGATGTCGGCGCCGTGGTCGTCGCACTGAGGATGTACGTGGTGGGGCTGCTCAGAGAAACGTTGACGCTCACCGTCACCACCGTCCCGACAGGCCCGCTCGTCGGCGAGAGCGAGATAATTCCGCCAGAGCCGGCCGAAGCCACCGGCGCTCGCACGATCCACATCCCAAGCAGAACCGCGGGCAGCAGCACCCATGCGACGGGTGGGATGCGTGCGACGATACGTCGGTGTGATGCGCTCTCCATACACTCCTCGTGTGACACGTGCGCCAATCGGCTGCCCAGATGGCGAGTCCACATGAGTGGGCAGCGCCGATGGGATGAACCGATGGGACGAACTGACCGCCTACCAGACGAGGCCGCCCAAGCCGTTGAGAATAAACCGGGCATCTGTCCTACGGATGAGCAAAGTTTACAGCTCCCTCGTTGTCTGGTCAACAGCCCGCTTTATCGCCAGCACAGCCTTCTCAGGATTCAGGAAAGCGCGCGACCGCCCAAGCCAAAAACTGCTGAGGCGAATGCTGAGGCGCAAACCGCGTGCGGGATAACATCTCACCAGATACATAGAGTGCCGGCCCTATCTCAACTCATACGTCCTGCCACATCCCATCCCGCCATCGCCTTGACAGAGATAGAATTCACGTTCGATAATTTCACGGAAAGCACGGCAGATCACCCGCTCGCCCTCGTCGCACCCGCTCACCCCACAGTCCCTTCCTTCGTAGAGAAGGGGGTTAGGCAAAGCCATCCCATGATAACCCCATCCTATCCCACCACTTCCTCCGTGACTCTCCCTCTGCCTCCATTCCTCCGTGTTTTTTCTCGTCCACATCCCCACATGGCACCATCCATTGCCAAAACGGCAACATCCCCTTGCCACATCTTGCCGCTTTTGCCACCCATACCACCAAAAGGCACGTTGCCGATCCCGGCAAACCCGCTGCAATTCCGCCCTCACCCCCATCCCCCACATGAATCGCATTTAAAAAGCGGCAAAAACGGCAATGTTCACCATCCCAGTCAACATTGCCATACCCTCCTCCTCCCTCCGTGTCCTCTGTGGTGAAATCTCTCTTCCTCTCTGTGACCCTCCGTTGCCTCCGTTCCTCTGTGTTCGTTCTCGTATCTCCGCTCTCTCGCTTTGGTTGCGGCCCCCTGCCGCGCGGTGTACAATACTCAGGCTTGCGCCAAACACCTGTCCAACGCGCCGTCGCGGCTCAACCGTCCCCCATGTTACACCCAGCAGCGGGGCCGGCCGCGCCCCGCCGCCGCTCTAAAGAGGAGCCTCGCGCCGTGTCACAGCCCCCTGACGACCCCAAGACGCGCGACCTGCCCGCCGGCCTGCGCCTGGTTGACGGCGGCGTCACCGCCGCCCCCGGCTTCCGCGCCGGCAACACCGCCTGTGGCATCAAGACCGAGCCGGGCGCGCCCGACATGGCCCTCCTCCTTGCCGACCGCGAATGCGATGTCGCCGCCACCTTCACCACCAGCCAGACCGCCTCGCACACCATCGCCGTCTGCCGGGACCATCTCCAGCGCAGCCGCCATCGCACCCAGGCCGTCATCATCAACAGCGGCAACGCCAACTGCTCCAACGGCGCCCGCGGCCTCGACGACGCCATCCGCATGACCGCGCTCGCCGCCGCCCGGCTCGGCCTCGACCCCACGAAGGTGCTCGTCTCCTCCACCGGCATCATCGGCCGTCCCCTGCCGATGGACAAGATCGAGCGCGGCATCGCCCAGATCGAAGCCCGGCCCGACGGCGGCCACGACTTCGCCCGCGGCATCATGACCACCGACACCCGCCCCAAGACCGTCGCTGTCGAATTCGACGTGCAGGGCAAGACCGTCCGCCTCGGCGGCTCGACCAAGGGCGTCGGCATGATCTACCCCAACATGGCGACGATGCTCTGCTACCTCACCACCGACGCCGCCGTCGCCCCCGACGAACTCCAGGCCGTCATGAAGCGCGCCGTGGACGACTCCTTCAACATGGTCTGCGTGGACGGCGACATGTCCACCAACGACTCCGCCTTCCTCTTCGCCAGCGGCGGCGCCGGCAACGAGCCGCTGCGTGAAGGCGGCCCCGGCGCGGATGTCTTCGAGGCCGCCCTGCGCTACGTCACCCGTACCTTGGGCCGCGAGATGGCGCGCGACGGCGAGGGCGCCAAGAAGCTCATGACCGTGCGCGTGCGGGGCGGCGCCACAGACGCCGACGCCCGCCGCGCCGCCCGTGCCATCACCAACTCCGACATCTGGAAGTGCGCCGTCGCCGGCGGCGATCCCAACTGGGGGCGCATCATCTCCACCCTCGGCGCCAGCGGCGCCACCCTCGACCACGACCGACTGGAGATCGGCATCGGCGGCGTCACCCTGGTGAAGGACGGCGTCGCCGCCGACTACGATCAGGCCGCCGCCAAGCGCGCCATGGCCGGCGCCGAGGTGGAGATAGACATCCATCTCCACCTCGGCGATCACGAGGCCACCGCCTGGGGCTGCGACCTCACCTACGGCTATATAGACGAGAACGCCACCTACACCCGCTGACCCATCCGATCCGCCTGCGCGGAACCTCTACTGGGCGACACACGTTCACAAGAAGACATGGAGCAACAGATGACCACCACCACCCCCGCCGCCGGCTCGACCGCCGCCTCCTCCTCCGCGCAGCGCGACTATGTCGCGATGGAGCGCATGTATTACCAGCACACCTTCAATCGCGGCATGGTCCTCGACCACGGCGAGGGCGTGCGCGTCTGGGACGACGCCGGCAATGTCTACCTCGATCTGGTCGCCGGCATCGCCACCAATGTGCTCGGCCACGCGCATCCCGCTGTGGTGAAAGCTATCGTGGACCAGGCCGGTCAGCTCATCCACACCTCCAACCTCTACATCAACAAACGCCAGGTCGAGCTGGCCGAGGCGCTCTATAACGTCTCCGGCGGCATGCGCTCCTTCTTCTCCAACTCCGGCGCCGAGGCCGACGAGGGCGCCATCAAGCTCGCGCGCAAATACGGCCGCCTCCATCGCGCCGGCGCCTACGGCATCATCAGCTTCGACCGCTCCTTCCACGGCCGCACCCTCGCCACCACCGCCGCCACCGGCCAGAAGAAGTATCAGGACACCTGGCAGCCCTTGCCGCCCGGCTTCGTCCAGGTGCCCTTCAACGATCTGGACGCCGTGAAAGCCGCCACCACCGAGCTCACCGCCGGCATCCTCGTCGAGGCCGTGCAGGGCGAGGGCGGCATCCACCCCGGCACCCAGGAGTTCATGTCTGGGCTGCGCGCCTGGTGCGACGAACAGAACCTCGTGCTGATCTGCGACGAAGTGCAGGCGGGCATGGGCCGCACCGGCAAGTTCTTCAGTTGGGAGCATTACGGCATCCGCCCCGACATCACGACGATGGCGAAGGGCCTGGCCGGCGGCGTCCCCATCGGCGCCATGCTCGCCGCCCCGCGCGCCGACCTCTTCGAGCCGGGCGACCACGGCAGCACCTTCGGCGGCAACCCCATCGCCTGTGCCGCCGGCGTCGCCACCGTCCGCACCATCCTGGACGATCACCTGCTCGACCACGCGGCGGAGCTAGGCGACTACCTGGGCGGCAAGATTGACACGCTGGCCCAGAAATACAGCGCGCTCATCACCAGCACACGCGGCGTCGGCCTGATGCGCGCCTTCGACCTCGCCGAGCCGCGCGCCCAGGACATCATGGACCGCGCCCTGGAACGCGGTCTGCTCATCACCAACGCCGGACCATCCACCATGCGCATGGTGCCGCCGCTGATCTTGCGGCGCGCCGACGTGGACGAGGCCATCGAAAAGCTGGACGCGGCGCTGGCGTCGCTCTAACACCGGCGTATCACCGCATCCGGCAGCACCGAGGAGGGGAGACAGATGGCACAGGACAACACCACCGGCGGCCAGACCGGCGTGGACGGCCGCACCGCCAGCGCCGCCAGCGCCCCGCGCTCCAGCGCCGCCCAGGCATCCATTGACGAAGGCAACCGCGCCGCGTCCTCCGGCGACTTCGACACCGCCGAGGAAGCCTTCGAGCGCGCCGTCGCCGCCGACCCGCGCGACGCCCGCGCCCGCTACAACCTCGCGCTCGCCCGCCAAAACCTGGGCGACCGCGAGGGCGCCATCGCCTCGTACATGCGCGCCATCCAGCTCGATCCGCAGCTCATCGAAGCCTACATCAACCTCGGCAACCTCTACGGCGAGCTGGGGCTGGAGGAAGAGGCGCTCGACGCCTTCCAGCGCGCGCTCGAAGTGGATAGCGGCAACGACGAGCTTTTCATCAACCTCGGCGACTCCTATCGTGGCCTCGGCTTCTACGACGACGCCATCCTCGCCTACCGCCAGGCGCAGATCCTCAACCCCGACAACACCCTCGCCGCCGACAGCCTGCGCGACGTGCGCGAGCGCATGAACGAGCAGGCGGAATATATCACCGACATGGAGCGCCGCGTGGACGAAGACCCGCGCGACCTCAGCCGCTACTCCGATCTGGTGGAAGCCTATCTGGAAGCGCACCGCGAGGATGACGCCCTCAACGTCGTCAACCAGATGATCAACCTCGCCCCGGACGACCCCGCCACCTACGAGACCCAGGCCGGCGTCTACGAGGCGATGAACAAGCCCGACGAGGCCGCCGACGCCTGGCAGAAGGTCGTCCAGCTCTCGCCCGACGACGCCGAAGCCTGGGAGCACCTGGGCGCCTGGCGCGAGGAGCAGGACCGCTTCGACGACGCCGTGGACGCCTACCGCAAGTCCGCCGACCTCCAGCCGGACTCGACCGGTGCCCGCTTCAGCCTCGCCGAAGTGCTGCGCGACGCCGAGCGCTACGACGAGGCCATCGCCGAATTCAAGTCCCTGGTGGACGAATACAGCAACGCCGACGACGAGCAGGACGAAGAGCTATTGGCCGATGCCTACGCCCGCCTGGCCGAGTGCCAGAACCTCGCCGCCCGCCCGGACGACGCCCTCGCCACCACCTCCGCCTTCCTGGAGCGATTCCCCGACGATCCCGAAGCGCTCTACGAGCGCGCCTCCGCGCTGGACGCGCTCGGCCGCCACGACGAGGCCGTCACGTCGTACGAGCGCGCGCTGGAAGGCGACCCACTCAACCCCGGCATCTGTAACGACCTCGCGGATACCTATCTAGAGGTCGGCCGCATAGACGACGCCATCGAGATGTCCGAGACGGCGATCTCGCTCGACCCCACCTTCGCCGTCGGCTACGAGACGCTGGCCCAGGCGCTCGACCGCGCCGGCCGCCACGACGAGGCCCAGGAAGCGCTGCGCAAGGCGGCCGAGATCCACGCGGCGGAGGAGGAAGACGAGGACGAAGCGTAGGCGTGTCTTTACCCCCTCTCCTTGCGAGGAGAGGGGGCCAGGGGGTGAGGAACGGAAGGGAGCAGAGCGTGTTCTGTCTGGGATGCGGGACGGAGCTTCCCGCGCAGGCGACCACCTGCGCCGTCTGTGGCAGAGAGGTCGGCAGGGCCACCGGCGACGGCGATCCTGTCTCCCCTCATCTGGCGCCCACAGCATCGCTCGCGGTGGTCGCGCCGCGCTCGCTCGCTTTCAACTCGCCTCCCACCATCCAACCGGGCGATCTGGCGATGCCCGGCCTCCCGCGCGACGCCCAGGGCCGCGCCCTGCTCATCACCGTCGTGGCGATGGCCGCCGACATCCTCGCCCCCTGGCGCGTCGTCTTCGGCCAGCACGTGCCCCTGACACAATCCGGGCTGCCCGCGCTGGGGGTGCTCGCTCTCATTGCCCTCGCGCTCGCCCCCCTGATCAAGCCGGTCTACCGCCGCCAGCCCGCCGTCGCGGTCGCGCCGCTGCTGGTCGGGGCCGTCAGCCTGGGCGTCGCGCTGACCTACTGGGGCTTCATCCCCCAGTTCAACGCGCAGGCGATCAACCCCGGCGGGCCGCTTCTTTCCAGTCCTCCGGCGAACGTCGTGATCAGCCCCGACATCGGCCTGTATCTGTTCCTGCTCGGCTCCGGTGTGCTGATCCTGGTCGGCTATCAGATCTTCCTGGCCGCCGCGACGGCTGCCGCCACCGCGCGATCCGCCCCCGCATCCATGGCCGCTTCTCCGGCCACGGCCGTGCCCACAATAAACGCATCACGCGGCGTTGCTGCCGGCACGGTGTCTGACGGTGACAGCGCGACGGCCACGGTTGCCCCTGATATGGCCGCACATACTGACACATCAGGGACAAATGGCGCGGCGCCGGCAATCGCCGGCGCCAACGGGCATCATCGCGCTCCGTCCACTCCGTCCACTCCCCCGCTGCCTGGCTCCATCGAGTGGCACCAGGCGCCGGCACTGCCCCAGCCGGTGCGCCCCACCCGCCTCGGCTCTGGCTGGGCACGCCAGAATGGGCATCGCGGCCCGCGCTAACGCTAGCCGGCCAACGGCAGCGTCGTGTCTACAGGAACGGCCAGCGGCGGGATGAGTCCAGCGCACAGGTCCGCGACCAGGCGGTAGACCTCGTCCATCTCGAAGGGCTTGCGCAGCAGCGCGCACGCTGGCGCGGGGCAGGCATCGCCCGGCAGCAGCGCCGCCGACATGAAGACGATGCGGTGCCCCGCGGCCCATGGCGACTCAGCGAGCCGGCGGCAGACCTCCAGGCCGTCCAGGCGTGGCATCATGTAATCGAGCAGCACCACACAGGGTTCGGCGAGCGCCCGCAGCGTCTCCAACGCTGCGAGGCCATCGGCAAGCGCCGTCACGGCGTAGCCTTCCAGCTCCAGCGCGTAGCGCAGCAGCTCACGGATCGTCCGATCATCGTCAACGACAAGCACACGCGGCATACCCAACGCCCCTTTCGCCGGCTCCGGCTCACGCGGCCCACCGCGCCGCACAAACCGTATATACGTTCTTGGAACTCTAGTTCCATAGTGTAGCACGGAAGGAGCGGCTTGGCAAGCGGACACGCGGGCAGGGAGGTAGTACATTCTACCTATTTCTTCCGCGAGTGGGGTATGCGCGGCTGGCGGAGGCGTGGTCAGCGTGTCAGTGCGTCGGCTCAGCGTCGCATGTGGGATCGGCGAGGGTGAGGATGGGCGGGCCGAGATGCACCGCCTCATCGCGGCGGGCGGGCGCGGCATGCTGCAAGAACAGCAGCGCATCCGGCTCGCGCTCCCGCATAAGCGCTGGAACCGCGCCGGACTCTACGGCGACGGCGGCGGCTGGATCATCCCGCCGCCAGGCCAGCGTCGTCTGTGTCGCGGCGGCCTCGCAGCGCAGCGCGACATTGCCCACGCGCAGCATGGCGCCCGGCGCGAGCAGGCCCGGCGCCTCCAGCGGCACGTCATCCAGGAAAGTGCCGTTGCTGCTGGCGAGGTCGGCCACGAAATAGCCAGCGCGCTGGCGCACGATCTGCGCGTGCTGGCGCGAGACCGACTCATCGGGCAGGCAGATACGCTGTCCCTGGTCGCGCCCAATTGTGATCACCGCATCCCGCACGTCCCAGCGCGCGCCGGCGACCGGCCCATTGACGGCGACGAGCGCGAGCGGGGCGACCACGGGCGGCGCTCCCACGCCGCCACTGAGGATGGCTGTGGATTTGCTCGTCTCCGCTTCCGCTCCATTTGCGTCCGTGGAGACCGGGGCCGGCGCCTCGAAGCGGTAGCGTTGCGCGCCCAGCTCGATCACGTCGCCCGGCTTCAGCGGAACGGGGCCGCGCACCGTCTGGCGGTTCAGCAGCGTGCCATTCATGCTGGTGCGGTCCACCAACTGTGGCCGGCCGTGATCCCAATGCAGCTCGGCATGATGCCGCGAGGTGCGCTCGTCGTCAATGACGATGTCGTTGTCCAGCTCGCGGCCGAGCAGGGTCAGTTGGCGTGTCAGGGCAATCGCCCGGCCGGCGCTCTCGCCCTCCAGCGACACGAGCTCCCCCCAGGCACGGCCCGGACCAAGCGGCTCGATGCGCCGCGCGGGATCGTCAGGGGAGGCGAAGGCGGTGGTGTGATTGCTCCCACGTGCGGGCACGGTTGGCGCGAGCTGCGCCGCCGCAAGCGTCACGTATGCGGCGAGCACCGCGAGCGGGAGGAGCCACCCGAACAGCGCGGCCCAACAGAGCCACAGCAGCACTTCTCCGGGGGCGAGCGATGGGCCGTACAGGTTGAGCCGGTTCTGCGTCCACCAGACCGGCGCGAGCATCAGGCTGGCCGCCGCCAGGCAGACCAGGATGGCGCGGGCGAGCTGGAGCGGCGAGCCACGCCGCCGGCGCAGCGCGTACCCGGCGATGCCGGCCGCGGCGAGCAGCGCGGCCGCCAGGCCGCCGTAGCTGCCGACGCCGAACCACGTGGGAAAGTCCACGTCGCCCATGTCGCTTCCCTCGCCCTCCTGGTCCATTCCCAGCCCAGGCTAGTCAATCGGCTGAATGCCCTGCTGCCGCTCGTAGGCAACATCCACGACACGCAGAATCTTGCCCGCCGCCAGATTCTCGGCGTGCTCCGCGTCGCCGTGGATGTTGGCCTGGCTGCCGGAGACGCCGCCATTGAGATCGGACGTCTCCCAGTATTCGATGGGTGCGTCGGGCTGGTCGCCCAGCGCGACACCGAGAAAAGCGTGTCCGGGAACGATGATGAAGTATGCGCGCATACCCAGCGATTCGATGGCGGAGGCCAGGATCGCCGTCGTCTCGACGCACATGCCCGTCGGGAACGCGGCGCTCAACACCTCCTGTGGCAATTGGATGCGCTGGGCCGCGTCCACGCTGTACGGCACGTTGTCCTGCGCGTAGTAGACGTGGTAGACGGACTGGAGCGTGTCGAACAGCGCGTTGACCTGATTGACGACATCCGTGCCGGCGGCGCGGCCGCCATCGTAGCCAAACAAGGCAGGCGTGCCAGCATAGCTCTCCGGGTGCTGCTTCATCCAGGCGGCCGCCCGGCCAATGAGCTCGCTGATCGCCGGCGCGTGCGGCGTCACCCAGCCGGCGAGCAGGGGAGAGTTGTCCGTGCTCGCCGCGCCGTCATACCAGTGCATCCATTCGGCGGACTTGAGGGTGACGGGCACCGTCACGTCGCAGGCCGCGCCGGCCGAACCCTGCACCCGCAGGTGAATCTGCCCGGCGCGATCCCCGGTGCTGGCAAGCCCATTCGGGGCCGCGCCATCCAGCAGGGGCGGCTTGAACGCGCGCTGCTGAAACGCCTCGGCGGCCTGCACCTGCACGGATTCGTCCTGGGTGAAGCGCGGGATGCCGATGGTGATGCGCAGCGTCTGCGGCTGGGGACTGCTATAGCGCAGCGTCAGCAGGGCTGGGGAATTGACGTACAGCCCGGTGTAGACCGTGCGCGGCGGGCTCCAGGCGACGAGCGCCCCACAGGGGCCGGCCGGCGCGAATTGGTAGTTAGCATAGGCTAGATGGTAACGCTGGTACAGGTGCGTTCCCACGAGCACGTAGCCGAGCGAGCCTGCCACCAGCACGAGCGCGCTCAGGCCGAGGCCAAGGTATCGCGTCCGCATCCGCTCCACCACACCTTCCGCGCCGGCACGGGCATCTTCCCAGAGTAGAGCCGCTGAACCGGCGGTACTTTAGACTAGCATTCGCGCGTCACAGGTGGCAACTTCGTTAGGACCATCCACGCCCGCACTCCGATGGATGCGACATATGAAGACAAGCCCCGCCGATCATCTCGACGAGGCTTGCTGTAGCGGGAATGCCCGACGCGACCGCTTTGACGCGCTAGCGAGAGCCGGTGTCGGCGGGACCATTCGGCATGGTGGCGTTGACCATCGGAGCATCGGCGGCGGGGTGATGCCCCGGCAGGTGCGAACCGATGCCATGCTCGACACCGCGCACCTCGCGCTCGACACCACCTACCACCGCACCAGCGCCGCCCACCACCGCGCGGCCCACCGCACCAGCGTCGCTCAACGCGGTCCGGCCAAACGCACCGGCATCCGTCACCGCGGCACGGCCGAAGCGGATGCCCTCCTCCTCGGCACGCCGCGCCAGCACGCCGATCTCTTCAGCCGCCTTCTTCTCGAGCTGCTCAGCCTCATGGACGATCAGCTCGACGGACTTGATGATGGCGCGCAAGATTTCCTCGATGGCGACCGTGACGGCCGCGGCATACGCGAACGCGATTGCCAGCGCGGCGGCGGCCAGGTGCGCGCTTCCGCCCGGCGGGAACTGGCCGCCCGACAGGAAATAGGCAACGGCCTCGGTGACGGCGGCGACGACCACCGCTGTGATCAGCCCAGTGATCAGCACCGCGCGCAGCGCCCGCTGCAAGCCTCCCAGCATGTGCTTGGCAGTCGTCCCCAGCAGGGCGACAAGACGTCTCTCCACGAAATCCGCTCCTCTTCCACCCCCAACGCGGGGCGATGCACCCTAGCGCGCGACGCCACTGCCACCGCGCGGCCCGCACGAGTATGCCAGATTTCGTGCGGGCTGGCAAGTGCGCGACGTGTGAAGTGCGTCTCACCCCGGACGGCGCGGGAGAATGACCGGGGCGGCCCACTCCGGCGGCGGGCGATTGCCCCGTCACTGAGATATACGCGCTCGCCGGCTTGCGGTTTGATTTGAGGGCGGGCGGCCATGCCCGCCGCACCATCATATTGGCAGACACAAACACACCCGCCCCGGCATCATCGGCGGGGCGGGTGTGGTATCGGGCTACTGTCTGGCGCGGCTCATGTTACGTGTTAGCAGCGCCACAGCACGTAACCGAGGCCGTCCACGCGGCAGGGCAGGCAGGTGGCGCCGGCTTGCCGCAGCTCGTCTCTCAGGCGCTCAATGCGCTCATCGAGCCTGTCCACCGTGACACTGAGGGCCGCAGCCAGCGTGCGACGGTTGACGATCTGGCCGGCGCGGCGCATCAGGTTGGCGAGCGTCTCGCGATCTTCGACCGTGAGCTGAATCGCGCGGCCGCACCACTGTGTGGCGCCGGTGCGCGTGTCCATAGCGAGGCCGCCAAAGCGCATCAGGGTGCTGGCGACGCGCGCGGAAGGCAGCGCGCGATCCGTAACGGTGGCGTCAGGCCGTCGCGTGTCAATTACGGTGGACGTATCGAAGGTAGGTGTTATTCCCATCACAGCACTCTCCCATCCCTATGGCCTGCCGGGCTTCTCCCCTTCGCAAGCGTACGTCGCTCGCGCGATTGCCTCCCGGCGGCCCATGCAGTGTACCCATAGCCCATAAGCCTGAGGTGAGGGGAAGGTAAGATAGATATAAGAAAACGCCGACCTTGTGCAGTGCGTCAGGTGGCCGCCATGCGCTACCATCGTGGTACGGCAGCCGCCGGGGAATCGCGCCGCGGATTCTTTAAGAGGCGCCGTCTGACACCTCATCATGAGGCTGGAATACAGGAGCGCCGACCGCTATGACAACGCTGACGACGGTGATTCGGCCGCCCTGCGACGAGGCGGCCATCCGCGCGCGCGCGGCGGTAGCTCCGGCCCCGCGGCACGCCGAACCCTGGATTCTCTCAGCGACGATCCTGGGATCGAGCCTCTCGTTCATTGACGGCACGGTGGTGAACGTCGCGCTGCCCGCGCTCCAGCATGAGTTCGGCGCCGGCGCGACGGACGTGCAGTGGGTGATCGAGGCGTACGCGCTCTTCCTCTCCGCGCTCATCCTGGTCGGCGGCTCGCTCGGCGATCGCTTCGGCCGGCGGCGCGTCTTCGCCCTCGGCATCGTCCTCTTTACCCTGGCCTCAATCGGCTGCGGCCTGGCGCCCTCGCTGCTCGCGTTGATCATCGGGCGGGCTATACAGGGCATCGGCGGGGCGCTGCTGGTGCCGGGGAGCCTGGCGATCATCAGCGCCTCGTTCGACGAGGCACGGCGCGGACGGGCTATCGGCACGTGGTCCGGCTTCACGACCGTCACCTCCGCGCTAGGCCCCGTGCTGGGCGGCTTCCTGGTGCAGAGCGTCTCGTGGCGCGCGGTCTTCTTCCTCAACGTGCCGGTGGCGCTCATCACGCTTGCCATCGTGCGCACGCACGTGCCGGAGAGCCGGGACATGCACGCGACCGGCCGGCTCGACTGGCGCGGCGCGGCGCTGGCGACGATTGGGTTGGGCGCGCTGGTGTTCGGGCTGATCGAGTCGAGCGCGCGGGGGCTGGGCGACGGTCTCGTGCTGGCGGCGCTGCTGGTGGGTGTGGCGGCGCTCGCGCTCTTTGTCGTGACCGAGGCGCGCGGCCACGCGCCGATGGTGCCGCTGGCGCTATTCCGCTCGCGCGGCTTCACCGGCGCCAACCTGCTGACGCTGCTGCTCTACGCGGGGCTGGGCGGCTCGCTGTACTTCCTGCCCTTCCATCTGCAACAGGTGCAGGGCTACTCGCCAGCGGCGGCGGGCGCGGCGCTGCTGCCGATGACGGTGATCATCTTCGCGCTCTCACGCTGGTCCGGCGGGCTGGTGCGGCGCTACGGCGCGAAGCCGCCGCTGGTGATCGGGCCGGTTGTCGCCGCCGCCGGCTTCGCGCTGTTCGCCCTGCCCGGCCTCGGCGGCAGCTATTGGACGACCTACTTCCCGGCGATTGTGGTGTTGAGCCTGGGCATGGCGCTGGTGATCGCGCCGCTGACCACGACGGTGATGAACGCGGCGACGACCGAGCATGCGGGAGCGGCGTCGGGCATCAACAACGCTGTCTCGCGGGCGTCGGGGCTGCTCGCCGTTGCCGCGCTGAACCTGGTAGTGGCGCGCGTGTTCAGCGCCCGTTACCTCGACGGGCTGGCCGCGCTGCCGCTACCCGCGAGCGCGCGGGCCGCACTCGCCGCCCAGAGCGCGCGGCTGGCGGGCATCCAGCTCCCCGCCGGCCTGGACAGCGGCGCGCGGCAGGCATTGGAACGGCTGATCAGTACGGCGTTCCTGGGCGGCTTCCGCGCCGCGATGCTGATCGGCGCGGCGCTGGCGCTGGCATCGGCCGTGACGGCCGCGCTGCTGATCCCCGGCAAAGCCGCACAAGGCGAGCCGGCGCGCGAGCGGGCTCCCGCGTGGCGCGGTTGGGCGGCAGTGCGCCAGCGGCTCGCGCGGACTCCGGCATCGTAGGCATGCGCGTATCCTCCCCGGCCTCTTGGCCCACTCCTCCCGGTTGCGCGGTTGGGCAGGCTCCCCGGCATCAATGCCGGGGGTAATCCACGCTGCCCTGGCGGTCGCTGCCCCGACAGGCGTACTCCCGGCATTGATGCCGGGAGCCAACGCATGACAATATCTCAACGCAAAGCGGTATCACACAGCGGCCTCGGCCAGTGCGGCGGCGAACGCCTCGCGTAGCGACTGGCCGGTGAAGCTGGCGGGAACGCGGGCGACCTCCTCCGGCGTGCCTTCGGCGATGAGCGCGCCGCCGCCGGCGCCGCCCTCCGGGCCGAGGTCAATCAGCCAGTCGGCGGACTGGATGACGTCGAGGTTGTGCTCGACGACGATCACGGTGTTGCCCGCGTCCACCAGCCGGCGCAGCACGTCGAGCAGGCGGGCGATGTCCGCGAAGTGCAGGCCGGTGGTCGGCTCATCCAGGATGTAGATGGTGCGGCCGGTGGCGACGCGGGACAGTTCGGCGGCCAGCTTGATACGCTGCGCCTCACCGCCGGAGAGCGTGGTCGCGGACTGGCCGAGCTTGACGTAATCCAGGCCGACCTCGTGCAGCGTGCGCAGGATGCGCGCGAGGCGGGGCAGATGCTCGAAGAAGGCCAGCGCCTCTTGCACGTCCATGCCCAGCACGTCGGCGATGGTCTTGCCTTTGTAGGTGACGGCGAGCGTCTCGCGGTTGAAGCGCGTGCCTTTGCACTCGCGGCAGGTGACCCAGACATCGGCCAGGAAGTGCATCTCGATGCGGATCTGGCCGTGGCCCTTGCAGGCTTCACAGCGCCCGCCCTTGACGTTGAAGCTGAAGCGGTCGGAGCGGTAGCCGCGGGCGCGCGCCTCCGGCGTGGCGGCGAAGACCCGGCGAATCTCATCCCACAGCCCGACGTAGGTGGCGGGGTTCGAGCGTGGCGTGCGGCCGATGGGGTCTTGCGTGACGGCGATGACCTTGTCGAACTGCTCCAGCCCATCCAGATGTTCGTAGGGGCCGGGCGTCTCTTGGGCGTTGTTGAGCGCGCGGGCCAGCGCCGGCTGGAGCGTGTGGGCGATCAGGCTGCTCTTGCCGCTGCCACTGACGCCGGTGATGCAGGTCAGCAGGCCGGCGGGGATGCGCGTGGTCACGTCGCGCAGATTGTTCAGACGCGCGCCGGCCAGTGCGAGCCAGCCGTTGGCGGGACGGCGGCGCTGCGGGTGCGGCGCGGCGACGGTGAGCGCGCCACTGAGGTAGCGCCCGGTGAGCGAGCGCGGGTTGGCGGCGACGGCCCGCGGTGTGCCGGCGGCGACCACCTCGCCGCCAAGGATGCCGGCGCCGGGGCCGAGGTCAATCAGCCAGTCCGCGCTGTGCAGCATCTCGGCGTCGTGCTCTAACACGAGCACGGTGTTGCCCATGTCGCGCAGGCGCAGCAGCGTCTCGATCAGTGCGCGGTTGTCGCGGGCGTGCAGGCCGATGGACGGCTCATCGAGGATGTAGAGCACACCGACGAGGCCACAGCCGAGTTGGCTGGCGAGGCGGATGCGCTGGCCCTCGCCGCCGGAGAGGGTGGGCGCGGGGCGGTCCAGTGTGAGGTAGTGCAGGCCGACGTTGAGCATGAAGCGCAGGCGCTCGCGAATCTCTTTGAGCACCTCGCCGGCGATCGCGAACTCCTCAGCCGTGAGCGCGCCATCTTCAGACAGCGACTCGATCCAGGCGAGCGCGTCGGCGATGGAGAGGCGCGAGACCTCGGTGAGCGAGCGCCCGCCGACCGTGACGGCGCGCGCCTCGGCGCGCAGCCGCGCGCCCGCGCAGGCGTCGCAGGCCTGCTCGCTCATGAAGCTGGCGTAGAAGCGGCGCGTCTGCTCGGATGTGGTCTGGCGGTAGAGGCGCTCGACGTTGGCGATGATGCCCTTGACGGGGCGGACGCTCTCGCCGGACCAACTGCCGTGCTCGCTCTCGCTGGCGTAGGTGAAGCGAATCTTCTCGTCGCCGGAGCCGTAGAAGAGCACGTCGCGGAACGTCTGGGGCAGGTCGCGCCAGGGTGTTTCCAGGTCTATGCCGTAGTGAGTGGCGATGGACTCGACCTGGCGGTAGCCCCAGCCGTCGCGCTTCTTACGCAGCACGCCGTACCAGCGTAGCGCGCCGTCCAGCAGCGAGAGGCGCGGATCGGCGACGATCAGCGCGGGGGAGACGGTCATCTGGGTGCCGAGGCCGTGGCACTCCGGGCACATGCCGAGCGGCGAGTTGAAGCTGAAGAGCTGCGGGCTGAGCGCGGGGAAGCTGATGGTACAGTCGGGGCAGGCGCAGTGCTCGCTGAGCTGGAGCTCGCGGCCGTCGCCCAGGTCCGCCACCAGCAGCCCGTCGCCGGCGCGCAGGGCCGTCTCGACCGAGTCGGCCAGGCGCGTGCGGAAGGCGGCGGCGTCATCCTCGTCGCCGCCTTCGGGCGTGGGAACGCGCAGGCGGTCCACGACGATCTCGATGGTGTGGGGCTTGGTCTTGGCGAGCGCGATCGGCTCGCCCAGGTCCACGACGGCGCCATCCACACGCGCGCGCACGTAGCCCTGGCGCCGCGCCTGCTCGAACACCTCGGTATGCGCGCCCTTGCGCCGCCGCACCACCGGCGCGAGCAATTGCAGCTTCGTGCCGGCGGGCAGATCGGCCAACTGCTCGGCGATCTGCTGCGCGCTCTGCGCACGCACGGCGCGGCCGCACTGGGGGCAATGGGCGGTGCCAGCGCGCGCATAGAGCACACGCAGGTAGTCCATCACTTCGGTGACGGTGCCAACGGTGGAGCGCGGATTCTTGCTGACGGTCTTCTGCTCGATGGCAATCGCGGGGGAGAGGCCGCCGATGAAGTCCACGCGCGGCTTCTCCATCTGGCCGAGGAACTGGCGGGCGTAGGCGGACAGGCTCTCGACGTAGCGGCGCTGGCCCTCGGCATAGATGGTGTCGAAGGCCAGCGAGGACTTGCCGGAGCCGGAGACGCCGGTGAGCACGACGAGCTTGTGGCGCGGGATGGTGACATCCACATGCCGCAGGTTGTGCTGCCGCGCGCCGCGAATGACGATCTGATCGGGTTCCATCGAAGGCCGCTCCTGGGATGACGAGAACTACCACAGAGGACACGGAGGAACACAGAGGGATGTGGAGGGCTGGCGCGGACTGCTGATGTCCGCGACGATCCTCACCCGATCAGCGTACCCGCTAAACCTGACATCTCCTGTCAGGACATCGTTCTTGGCTATCTGGCAGTTTAGACGAAGGGGGGCTGGGTGGCGGCACGTGGGCGGGGTGATTGGGATGCCGCTCCTAGCCCGAACGCCCCTCGCGGCGATGCGCTCGTGCGATAGACGCGCCTCGGCATGAATGCCGGGGGTATCCCCATGCCTGAACAGCAGAGGGGCGATGACAACCGCTCAGCACAAACCAGGATGATACCGACGCGCGGGAGCGCGCCCAAGGCGGCAATGTTGACTGGGGAGGTCAACATTGCCGTTTTTGCCGCTTTTCGGCCGCGCGTCGGGGGCGTCCTCCGCTCGAATGCCGCATTCAAGCCGATTTGCGCGCTCCTGCCACTTGACATTTCGCATTATGGATGGCAAAAGCGGCAAGATCGTGGCAAAAGCGGCAACGAAGTGGCATGGTGGGCGGCAAAAACGGCACGGGTGGGTGCGCGATTGCGGCCAGGTCGCGGCCAGGTCGCGACCAGAGCCATGCCACTATGCCGGGGACGCCGGTGACTGACAGTCAGTCAGTCAGTCTGGCGTGTGTGGCGTGTGTGACGCGCTATGCGGTTGTTCAGGTGCCAGCGGCGCGGGTGGCGCCGCGATAACAGAACTAATTTACCATAAAACAAGGAGAGTGTCAAGGCGCTATGAGTTCCCCTCACCGGTGTTGCGAGGCGACGAACGCCAGCGCCTCGCGCGCCAGCGGCAGCCATTCTTCTTTGGCTGCCGGGTCTACGGCGAGCCACTCCTTCATGAGCCGGCCGTCACGCCGGGGATCGAAGCGCTCCCCCTGATCCGCAGTGATCAGCGCATCCACCCGCGCTCGCGGCAGTTTGACGACGAGCCGGCCGCGGACGAGCATGGCGAAGATTTTGCCGTGGACCTTCAGCTCCGCTGAGCCGAAGCCCTGCTTCGACTGACTCCCATCCGACGGCGGGATGACGTCCGGGTTGTCGCTGGAGAGCGCCACGACGATGGCGGCAAAGCGATCCTCCGGCGTGCTGGGTGGCTGGCTCATGATCGAGACACCTCCTCGATGCGTTGACGATGCGCTTCAAGAGCCAGCGGCCAGGGAAGTGAGGGATGTCGCTCTCCTCTGGCCGCCGCATCCTTCACGCTACAGCCAAACTACAGCACATGCGCGGCATGCCCGGTGCGCGCCGCCGGACGGTCCGGAGCGATACGGTGGGCGAGCGCGACGAGCGCCGCCGCCACCTGCGCGCGCATCTCCGCGATCTCGGCATGGCCGGACGGCCTGGCCTGCGCCGACAACCGCGCCTCGGCGAGCCGGCGCTCCAGCTCGGCTTCGCGCTGCTTGTGAAGCTGCTCGATCAGATACGGGTTGAGCATCAGCACGTCTCCTGTTCCTGACGACATGACACATCGCCTTACGCTCTCAACAGATCTAGTGTACCCGGCTATTCCTGACAACGAATGACAAGAATATGTGATAGGCTGAAACGGAGTTCCCAAATTGGTCGAATCGCGGTCAGATCGCGGTCATACCGCTTGGCGCTGGGTCATTGTCGTGCGTTGGCCTCCTGGCATAAATGCCAGGGGGAATCCTGTGGGGGCAGCGTCCGCCAGGGCAGCGGGATTATCCCCGGCCTTCAGGCCGGGAGGCCACCAAACGACAACGTCTCAACGTCACTCAGTATTTCAGATCGAAGGGGGCACCCATGCGCGGGAGAGAGCCGGCGATGGCAATCGCGCCTGGAGGGCCGTTGGCCGTGACGTCCGCCGTCGCGGACTAGAATCGAGGGAGCTGTTATGCGCGCGGATCGCTTACTCTCACTGCTGCTGCTGTTGCAGACGCGCGGGCGCATGACGGCACAGGAACTGGCGGAGCGGCTGGAGGTGTCGGAGCGCACGGTCTATCGTGATCTGGCGGCGCTGGGGATGGCGGGCGTTCCCGTTTACGCCGAGCGCGGGCCGGGTGGCGGCTGTATGCTGATGGATGGCTACCGCACCGACCTGACGGGACTGACCGAGGCCGAGGTGCGCACGCTCTTCATGGCGGGGGCGCCAGCGCTGCTCAAAGACCTGGGGCTGGGTCCGGCGCTGGAGGCGGCGCTGCTGAAGCTGCTGGCCGCGCTGCCCGCCACCTTCCGGCAGAACGTGGAGCGGGCACGCCAGCGCATCCACATAGACGCGATGGGCTGGTCGCGCTGGGAGGAACCGGTGCCACACCTGGCGACGGTGCAGGAGGCGGTGCTGCGCGACCGGCGGCTGCGCATCGTCTACCGGCCGCTCGATGGCGAGGCGGGGGAGCGCGTGGTGGATCCGCTGGGGCTGGTGGCGAAGACGACGGTCTGGTATCTGGTGGTGCGGCGCGGCGGCGAGATGCGCGTCTACCGCATCGCGCGCATGCTGGCGGCGGAGCTGCTGGACGAGCCGTGCGCGCGGCCGGAGGGGTTCGACCTGGCTGCCTATTGGCGCGAGTGGACCACGGCCTACGCCGCGAGCTGGCCGAAATACGCCGTCACGGTGCGTGTGCCGCCGGAGCATCTGGCGGCGCTGCCACAGGCGATGGGCGAGTGGATCGCCGCGATGATCGCGCAGGCGCCGGTGGACGTGGGCGGCGGCGTGACGCTGGCGCTGACCTATGACTCGTTCGAGGATGCGCGCACGCGCATGCTGGGCCTGGGCACACTGGTGGAGGTGCTGGAGCCGGCCGAGCTGCGCGCGAGCGTGGCGGCGTTCGCGCGCGAGATCGCGGCGTTCTACAAGGGAGAACGAGCCGGCGAATGAATTCGCGCCTGGGGGCGTGCCGCCGCGACGTCCGCCGTCGCGGACTGGGGGATCGGCGAGGGGCGAAGGGCCAGGGGCGCGGATTCCTGATCAGCCGGCCGGCGGTGTGAAGGCGCAGATGGCGGCGGGGCGGTGGATGCGCGGGACGAGGCTCTCTAGCACGCGCATGCGATAGTTCAGGTTGGTGCTTTCCACGAAGGCGGCTGAGAGGTCGAGCGCGAGGGCCAGATCCATGTTCTGCGGGCCGCTATCCACCAGCACGGCGGCCGGCTCCGGCAGCACGCTGGATGGGTAGACGCCGCGGCGCGCCAGCTTCTCCACCTGCTCCAGCTCCAGCACGCCGGTGTTGTCGAAGATGCGGTTCAGCTCGGCGTACAGCCGTGGGCTGACGGCCAGCGCGTAGGGGCCGGGAAAGCCCGCGGCCGTCAGCAGGCGCACGCCGTCCACCACGTCCGCGAACGCCTCGCCAGCGCCGTGCCAGTCGCGCATTGGCGGCGTCTGCCGGCCGTCCACGGTGCGCAGCCCGTCCAGCCCCAGCGCGGGGTCGCCGTCGAAGATCAGCCGGTCCTCGGCCTGGGCGCACGCCGCCGCGGCGGCCGCCGCTTTGGTCAGGTCCAGCGGCACGCCGAAGCGACCGCTGCTCTCGAGATCGCGCCAGTGCAGCCAGAAGTCTTGATAGATGAGCGGCAGCGGCAGATAGCGGCGGCGCTGGACGCCGACGGTCTCGCCCTCCGCGTTGCCCAGCAGATCGATCTGGCCGGCGGCTGTTCCGGTGAGCGTATCGCTCGGCACGGCTTCGACGCCCGGCCCGAATGGCCCTACCAGCGAGAGAAAGCGGCGCCCCACCAGCACCGCCTGAGCCGTTCGTACGACCATCGCGTCTAGCGATTGCCATTGGCCGCTGGTCAACGGCGCCTGGTCGCGCTGCAAGTACTCCGTCATCGCGCACCCCCCGCGGCACAAACATGCACGCAAACGTGCATAGGAATGGCATACAATTGTGTGTAGGCGCTAAAGGAGCGTACAGCACCAGTCGTGCCACTGCTTGATGCAGCGCTTGACGCGAGGAGGGCCGCATGTCTGGCGATGAAGGCGAACGGCCACAGCTCACTGTAGGAAGCTTGCTCGGCGTTCCGCTGGGCACACCTGGCAGCCCGGCCGGCGGCGGTGCGGGGGGTGAGACAGCGGCGGCGGCCAGTCCGACGGTTGCGCCGGAGCGCGCCGCGCCGGGGCAGCCGTTGACGGCCGAGGAGCGGCCGTGGTCGGTCGCGGAGGGGGTGTTGCGCGAGCGCGGCGAGGGGCCGCAATTCCTGCCGGATGGGCTGGAGGCGCTGACCTACGAGAATGTGTTCGGCCAGTCCATCGAGCAGGTCTGGTTCGACGGCAAGCTGGTCTATGCGCTGGACCTGGGCGCGGTGGATGTCGAGCCGGAGCGCGTGAAAGTCGCGCAGGAGTACCAGATCGTCCATGCGGTCGATCTGGATGAGGCCGGCCATCCCACAGCGGAGCCGGAGACCGTGCCGGGACAGCTCAACATCTACGACTCGGTGCCGGGGATGGAGAAGTACAGCCCGATCTGGCAGTTCAACTACGTCGTGGTTCCCGCGGATTACCAGACTAACGCGCTGCGGTCGGAGAATGACTGTCTGCGCAGCGGCTACCCGATCCAGCGGAGCCGCGTCTTCGAGAACTGACCTGTTCTCTAGCCGCCGGTCCGGCGGCATGATCTGGCGGTTATCGGCGCTCCTCAGCGCATGGCGGAGCGCGGGGAGGCCGCGCGCTCAATGGCCGGGCAGCAGCGACTCGACCAGATCGTGGAGCCGGGTTCCCAGTCCCACATCGAGCGCTTGTGGCGAGGGCTGGCGCAGGACGTGCAGGCGGCCGGCGCGCTCGATCACGCGATAATCGGTGTGGCCGCTGGCGTCGCGCGTGAAGCGGATCGTGACCGTGGCGTCCCGGACGCGCAGATTGCGCAGCGTCAGCTCTGGCAGCCACTCCGGCAGATGCGGATCGATCACGAGCGCACGCAAGGGCGCATAGGTCCAAAGGCCGAGCATGGCCTGCACGAGCCAGGCGACGGCGCTGGCGGACCATGCCTGCGGCGCGCAGGCATCCGGGTAGATGCCGGGGTGCGGGTGGCGCTCGTCGCGCTGGAGCCCGCCGAACGTCTCTGGCAGCCGGCGCTGCTCGAAGAGGGCGGCCGCATCGAAGACGCCCCGCGCGAGCGCGGCGGCCTCATCGTGGAAGCCGTAGCGCATCATGCCGAAGGCGGCCGTCGCGTTCTCGACGGGCCAGACCGAGCCGAGGTGGTAGCTGAACGGGTTGAAAGACGGATGATCGGCTGAGAGGGTGCGCATACCCCAGCCGGAGAACATATCGGGGGCCATCAGGCGGCGCACCACGTCGGTCGCGTGCTCGCGGGCGACGATGCCGGTCGCCAGGCAGTGC
The DNA here is from genome assembly GCA_025935195.1 of Ktedonobacterales bacterium. GTDB lineage: Bacteria > Chloroflexota > Ktedonobacteria > Ktedonobacterales > JADMIN01 > JAICVS01. The sequence continues at coordinate 14,989 of JAICVS010000023.1, read as the reverse complement.
GCGGCGTTGGAGACGATGCTCTTGACCTGGCGCTTCTCCGCATCCAGCGCGAAGGCGATGAAGCGTTCCTCGGGCATCCAGAAGCGCTCGGTGAAGCGGCGCCGCAGGTCGGCGGCCGAGCGCGCGAGCTCGAGGGCGCGCGAGCGGTCGCCGAGGGTGAAGAAGACCTCGGCCATGAGCAGCTTGGCCGCGTACCAGTAGCCCTGAATCTCGCACGGCGCAATCGGCGGCGCGACCTGCCGTCCGTCCGCGTACACGACGCCGTTGCCGGAGTCCTTCCACCCCTGATGCTTCTGGCCGCCCGGCGCGTGGGAGTAATACTCCAGGAAGCCGTCGCCATCCAGATCGGCGGGTCCGTCCAGCCAGTCCAACACACGGCGGGCCGGATCGAGGAACTGGCGCGTGAGGTCGTCGTCGCCAACGACGAGGTGGTGCGCGCCGACGAGGACGAGGAGGGCGCAGGGGGCGGCGTAGTCGCCGTAGTAGCGCAGGTACGGCGCCTTGCCGAGCAGCGCCAGCGGGTCGTCGCGGATCTGCTGCGCGACACGCCCCGGCTGCTCGTCGTAGCGCGGATCGTCTTTGGTGCCCAGGTGGCGTGAGAGCAGGCGCAACGCGCCCTCGGCCGGGACGGGGGAGAAGAGCAGCGATTGTCCGGTGGCGGTGAGCGCGTCGCGGCCGAAGAGCGCCTGGTAGTGTGGGATGCCGGCGGCGGGGGTGACGAACTCGGCCTCCGTCGCGCCCATGCCCAGCGCCAGTGAGGCCAGGTCCGCGATGGCCTGGTCCCAGGCGCGCTGGACGGTGGGGTTGGGCGTCTCCAGCCGCGTGGCCGCCGCGGACCATCGGCGGGCAGCGCGGTCAGCCTCAGTGGGCGCCGCACCGAAGGCGTCGCAGCCGAAGATGGGCGGAGAGATCGCGCCATCGCTCACGGGGGCGACGGTGAGGCAGAAGGCGCGGCGCTCGTGCGGGTCGAGGGTGAGCGTGCAGGTCAGGCAGCGCCCATCCCAGCGCGGGGCGAATGCAGCGGCGTCCGGCGGCGTGCCTGTGGGTGAGGGGCTGAGGCGGATGAGGGCGCCGCGCCGCAGTTGTGGATGCCGGTAGGTGAAGCGCAGCACGCCATTGCCGTCCGGCTCATCTTCCCAGCGCACGTCAATCGGCGCGCTCTGCTGGCGCGCACCGCTCCGCACGGCGACGAGGTCGGCGAAGTCGGCGGCCAGCTCCCAGGCGAGATCGAGCCGGGCCTCCGTCTGGCCGTGGTTGGTGATCGCGATATCCGCGTGCAGGCCCTGGCCGACGAAGCGCGCGACGCGGATCGCCACCTGGCGGTCGCGCTCCTCCCCGCCGCCCTGGCCGCTAGCGTCGCCGTTTGCCGCCGGTGGGCAGACGTAGTAGGCGAGCGAGGAATAGGCGTCCACCGGGCTGAGGGCGTCCAGCCGCGGCGGTTGGCCGTTGACGAGCAGGCGCAGGCGCGAGAGCAGGCGCAGATCGTGCTCGTACAGGCCCTCCAGCCCTCCGGTGATGGCGCCCGCGCGATCCGTGACGAGCAGCGAGCGGCCGTGATAGGCGAAGGCGAAATGCGGGTAGACGCTGAGTTGGATGTCGCTCGTCACACGATTGGCCTTCCTCATGTCTCGCCATGTCTCGCCATGTCTCGCCATGTCTCGCCATGTCTCGCCATGTCTCGCCATGTCTCGCCGCGCAGCCTGTGAACTGAATAGCAGTGACTGTGCCAACATCGGCCGGATCGTAGAAGGAGGGCCCGTGACCGGCGGATGCGCTATAGCAGTGGCAGAATGGCGGCGCGCGGCTGGCCGTCGGTGATGGTGAGGATGGCGACGGTGCAGTGAGGCTGAGCGCGGCGGACGGTGGCGCTGCCGGGGTTGAGCAGCAGCAGCCCAGCGTTATCCTCGGCGTAGGGGATGTGGCTGTGGCCGAAGATGACGACGCGGGCGGCTGGAAATTCGCGGCGGGCGGTGCGCGCGTGGCGGGCGCGCTCGCCGAGGATGTGGATGAGGCCGATGGCGCAGCCGCCGACCACGATCTCGCGCTTGATCGGCAGCGCGGCCTGTACTTCGGGCAGCTCGACGTTGCCCTGTACGGCCTCGACGGGGGCGTACGCGGAGAGTTGATTGAGCACAGCCAGCGACGAGAGATCGCCGGCGTGCAGGATCAGCTCGACATCCGCGAAGGCGCGCAGCGCGGCGTCGGGGACGCGCGGCGCGTGCGTGGGGATGTGCGTGTCTGAGATCACGCCGATGCGGTGGGTGTCGCTCACAACGACCTCACTTGATCCAGGCGGGCATGTCGTCGTGGTCAATGCCGAAGTGATGGGCCAGCTCATGCAGCACGGTGGCGCGCACCTGGCGGCGGATGCGGCTGGGGATGTGGCCGCAGTACTGCTCGATGGGCCGCTGGAAGATGGTGACGATCTTCGGGCCGGCGCGGTCGGCGCCCGCCTCGGTCAGCGGCACGCCTTCGTAGAGGCCGAGCAGCAGGCTGCACGGCTCCAGCTTCATGCGCTCGACCTGTTCAGGCGTCGGCTCCTCCATCACGCGCACCACCACGTTCTCTAGAAAGCTCTGGAACTGGCGCGGGACGCCGGCCAGCGCCTCGTCCACCAGCAGCTCGAAGGCGCTCGGCGGCGCGCCGTCCGCCTCGTCGCCTTGCACCAGATAGGCGGCGTGATCGGGGCTGGGGTGGGGGTGGTCGCGCATGCGCGGCTCGCCGTCCATGTAGGCGTTGGCGGCGCGCGCGATCGGTGACTCCTCGCTGAAGAGCAGCAGCGCGAAGCCGCCCAGCGCGGCGGCCAGCAGTAGCGCCAGCGCCGCGCCCGCGTCGAATTCGCCGCCTCCGCCCAGTGTGCGCCCGATGATGGCGATGACGATGATCAGGCAGAGGGTGCCCGCGAGATAGCCGGCGCCGTTGGTGTTGCGTGGTGCGGGGCGCCCGTCGTAGGTCTCGTTTGCGCGCCCTACCGTCGGGCGGACGATGTGCGGGCCAACCACGCCGGGAATGGGCGAGTAGATGCTGCCGGGGAACGGCTCGGCGTCGGGCGCGACGCTCGCCATGCCCGCGTGCGCGCCGTCGGCGTTGCCATGCTCGCGGTCGTATTCGTGCTTGCGGATGGGATCGCCCAGCGCTTCGTACGCGCGCGTGAGCGCGCGCATGCGGCGCTCGGCGCGTTCGCGCAGGTCATCCGGCGCGGTGGCGTAGTGATCGGGGTGCCAGAGCTTGGCGAGACGGCGGAAGGCCTGGCGGATGTCGTCGGCGGAGGCGGACGGGGGCAGGCCGAGCACGGCGTAGTAGTCCGGCTCGCGCGTGCCGGTGGCGGTCCCGGATGCGCCCGGCGCATCCTCGTCGAACTCTGGGGTGCGCGCCGTCGCTGCCATCGCTCACCGCCCTTGAAAAGGTTTGAATAGCCGCCGGCGTGTCCCGCGCCGTGACGCGGTTTTCGCCCTCGCCGCTTCGATTATGCGCTCACCATGCCACTCATAGCAACAGGCGCGCATTCCCGCGGCGGGAACACGCGCCGTGTGTACACATTACCCCACGCTTGCGAAGCCGAGCTAATAGCTGCCCTCGCCCGCCGCCGCGGTGATGGCGGCCTTCTTCGCCCAGCGGCCAGCGACGCGCTGCAGGATGAAGATGGCGATGATGGCGATGACCGTGAAAATGACGGCGCGCAGCAAGGAGATCGTGGAACTCTGCTTGGTCGGATCGACACCGAATTGCGTTTGGAGGAAATTGTTGAGTGTGACATTGATGGCGTCGTTCCAGGCGAGCGCGGCGACGAAACCGAACGCGGACGAGACCAGCGTGACGATGGTGCCGATCACGACGGTGGTCGCCGCCTGCGCCTGCGCGCGGGCCACCGCCTGCGCGCGCATCATGCGCTCCATCGCGGCGGGGTCTATGGCCCGGCGCGGATCAAACCCCTGCGGGAGCGGCGGCAGGCCCATGCGGCGCCGCTGCTCGGCCACTTTCACATCTTCGCTCACGGTTCTCCCCTCGCTCCCACTCGATCACACACAGGCCGGCGATCCGCACCCATCCGCGCCGCCGCCTGCTAATGCGTAGTGTACAGGCAGCGTCAAGCGTCCGCGCACCCCGGCGCGTGGAGGAGCTGTGTGGCTGTGCCTGTCCAAGACGGGTTGTAAGGGAAAGGAGGGAACAAACGGAGCAGTTCTGACATCGGCATCGGCTGGTGGCGCGTGGTGGGACTTCCGCCCACCCCCAGCCGTGCGACGGTATTCAAGTGCCGCGATTTCGCAGGGAAGCGATCCCTCAGCAGAAAGGACCATCCTAATGCGCAACGGGAGGCAGTTGCTCACTTCGCTGACAAGCATCATGCGTATGTGGTGATCGCCGCCGTACTGACAGCAGCGATCGTACTGCAAGGCGGAACGCCGGCTGCACATGCGGCCGCGGCACCACAGGCGGTTAGCGGTTCGGCCTGCCTTGTGCATGCTGTTCAACTCAACGGACACAACCCGCTACGAACAGGTGCGTGAGGTTCGCGGTGAGCGGTCAAAGCATCTCACCGATGACCTCTTTCGACCACCCCTGCTCCGATCTCAACTACAAGCTCGAAATAGACACGACCACCGCGGGCGCCTATTGCTTCTATGGCTCCGGCTACACGGGTCTCGGAGATCCAGGTGGTCCAGGAGATTTGTTTCAGGTCTTCCAGGTGCGCTCGCTTCCGTTCGCTCTACTTGGTGGGGGTACCAGCAACGGATCAGGATGGATCGTGTATTACGATCCGCCCTTCGCCGCTGGGACAGGTCATCAATTCTCTTTCTGCCGCGGCTCTACCTACGGGAGTCCAGCCTTCGATGGCGACGAGAAGGTGACGCAGGTCAACCTGAATTAGCCTCTCGTCTTCAGGCCCTTCAGACACATGTCATCTCGATTCGTGGCGGATGGATTATCCCGGACTGTAGATGACTGGGAAGGGGAACCTGATAAGCCGGGAAGCCGCGGCGGCGCGGTGATGGTTCCGTGCCGCCTTGCTCAAAATGTCTGATTGATGTCGCACCCGTACGGTGATGCTTGTTCATTTGCCGAATGGTCTATAGAATGGGGCGCATACCAACGCCTCACATATCGCACGATGTGCGGAACTGGTCTCATGACAGGCATTGCAAAAGGCATGCGTTGTGAGACAGCCGATGCAGGGATTTTCAGAAGGGAGATCTGTTCAGTGCGTTGGCAGAAGTTGCATGTTGGCTAGCATACGATAGCGCCGACGGGCTCCCAGTGTCCATCCGCATACGGACACGCGGCCTTGAGTGCGCGGATGCGCACGGCCTTTGTCGCTGGTCGCGGGGTCTACGAGAGTCCATGCGTGCAGGGCTTGCATGCCACGCGCCCGCACCGACACACGCCACGCGCGACAGACAGGCTGGCTGTGCATAAGACGTCAGGAGAGACATGGACACCGCTATCGATCAGCCCACGGATGTGACACCTCCACCCTTTGCCCAGCCCGCACCACGCTCAACGCGCTTGCCCTACCTCCGGATCGCCGCTCAGGCGGCCGCGATCTGGCTGGCAACACGTGTCATCTACGCCCTGATGACGTACTTCACCGCGCTGGTCACATCCGCCCAGGTCTCGCCCGGCACCTCAGCGTCGCGGGCGTCCTTCCTGGGATGGCAGCGGTTCGATGTCGGCTGGTATGTTAGCATCGCGGCGAGCGGCTATGATGATCCGCGCAAGGCCGCGTTCTTCCCGCTCTATCCCGCGCTCGTCGCGGGCGTCTCCACGCTGCTGGGTGACGCACAGCATGTCGTGTCCGGCATGCTGATCAGCAACGCGGCCGCGCTGGTGGCGTTCTTCGGCGTCGGACTGCTGGCCGCGAGCGAAGACAGGCCCGAGGCCGCCACCGGCGCGATGCGGGCGCTGGCCGCATACCCGCTCGCCTTCTTCACCGTCGCGGCCTACGCCGATAGCCTGTTCCTTGCGTGCGCTGTGTTTGCCCTCTTTTTTGCGCGTCGCGAGCACTGGCGCGCGGCGGCGGCCTGTGGATTTCTTGCCGCGCTCACGCGCCCTGTCGGCATGGTGCTGCTGATCCCATTGCTCTGGGAATATGGCAGGCGGCGGCATTGGTGGCGCTGGTGGTGGAGCTGGTGGACGATGCGCGGGTGGCGTCAGCCGTCACGCATCGCGCGACTTACCCCTGGCGGCCTCGCGGAGGCGGCCTTCGTCATTGGCGCGATTCCAGCCGCACTCGCCCTCTACGCCGGGTTCTTGTGGTGGCGTTTCGGCGATCCATTGCTATTTGTGCATGCGGAGCAGTTGGGATGGCATCGCATACCCATGCCGCTCTGGCAGGCGCTGGGTCTCGACGCTGGCTCCCTCTTCGCCGCTCCACCGCTCTCGCTGTCTGCCGCGCGCATCTGGCTGGACGCCCTGCCCGTCATCGCCATCCTGGTGCTGACGCTCTGGAATCTCCGGCGCATGCCGCCAGCGTTCGCCTTCTTCATGCTCGGCCTCTTGTACGTCGCCCTGAGCGCGCCCAAAGCCGATAACGGCATCCCACTCGCGGCTGCCGGTCGCTATCTGCTGCCGTCCGTGCCCATCTTCCTCCTGCTGGGGCGCTGGACCAGGCGCTCTCCGGCGCTCGACACGATTGTCGTAAGCGGAGGTTTCGCGCTGCAGGCGCTCTTCACCGCCTTTTTCCTCACCGGCGGTTATCTCATCTAATCCCGGCGGATGGCGGCGACACCAGTAGGAGAGCCGCTGTAGCCGGCCGCGGCCCTGAATCGCGGCGCATGGGCGTCAGGACGACACATCGCCCCAAGTGATCGTCTGGAGCACGCCGTCGTCGCGGCGCAGCAGCAGCGCGCCGTCGGCGTCCACATCTTCGGCGGCGCCCGCGAGATCCGCGCCGCTCTGACGGATGTTGACACGCCGGCCGAGCGTGACGAGCCGCGCCCGCCAGGCCGTGCGCACCCGCTCGCGCGCGGCCATTCCCCCGCTTGCCAGTAGCGTGTACAGATTATCCAGGCGGCGGATGAGCGCGACGGCGAGGTCTTCGCGCGCAAGCTCGCGCCCGGCGGCCTCGGCCAGCGTCGTGGCGCGGGACGCCAGCTCAGCGTCGTCGGCGACTGAGCCATTCACGTTCAGGCCGATGCCCAGGATGGCGACGCCAGGGCTGGTCTCGATCAGGATGCCGCAGACCTTGCGGTCGCCTATCAGCACGTCGTTGGGCCACTTGATCGCCGGCGTCAGGCTGGCCACCGTCTCAATCGCCTCAGCGACGGCCAGGGCGCTGGCCATTACGAGGAAGTGGGGCGGAAAGGCGGGGCGCAGCACCAGCGAGAGCGCGAGCTGGTGGCCCGGCAGCGACTTCCAGGCGCGGCCAATGCGCCCCCGGCCGGCGGTCTGGTCGTCGGTGATGACGAGCGTGCCCTCGGCGGCGCCCGCGCGCGCTAGCTCGGCGGCATGAGAGTTCGTGGAGTCTAGCGCGGGGAAGTAGATGAGGGGATGGCCGAGCCGCAGCCCGGCGAACGCGGCGCGCAGCAGGGCGTGATCGAGCGGTTTCCCGGCAGACAGATCATCGCTCATGCGGCGCACTCCTAACCGCGGACAACGTCATCATTGTGGACAGCATCAGCGGCAACAAAAAAGGACCGGGGAGCAAGCCATCCGGCTCACTCCCCGGTCGCGCCGCGCAGGCAGGCTCACCACCCGTCTGTGAGGCAGCTTCACACCGCAAAAATTAGCAGTGGGACTCTCCCATAGAATCGGTGTGGAGAGTATTCGCGCTGCCTGCGCAGCTGGGACGTTCACTCATCTGCACACCACCTCCTTTCATTGGCCTGATGATACCACCGCCCGCAATATGGCGTCAAGAGTGCGCCTGATCTCCTATGCAGCTCCGCCTCTTCAGCTTTGCGGCGCTACCTGGCGCGGGCCGCCAGACGCGGAGACGATGCGCCCGTCGCGCATGCGGATGATGCGGTCGGCACGCGCGCCGATCTCGGCGGCGTGCGTCACCAGCACGAGCGTCTGGCCGCGTGTGCGGTTCAGCTCGGTGAAGAGGTTCATGATGTCGCCGGCCGCCTCGCTATCGAGGTTGCCGGTCGGCTCGTCGGCCCAGACGATGGCCGGGTCCGTCACCAGCGCGCGCGCGATGGCGACGCGCTGGCGCTGGCCGCCGGACATCTCCGCCGGGCGGTTGCGCTCGCGGTTGCTCAGGCCGACCGTCGCCAGCATCTCGCGCGCCCGCGCGCGCGCCTCGTGCGGCTTCATGCGCAGCACCAGCAGCGGCAGCTCCACGTTCTCCACCGCGCTCAACACCGGCAGCAGGTTGAAGCTCTGGAAGACGAAGCCCATCGTCTGCGCGCGAAAGTCCGTGCGTCGCGCGTCGCTGAGCGCGGCGAGGTCCGTGCCGTTGACCTCGACGGTGCCACAGTCCACCGTATCCAGCCCGGCCAGGCAATTGAGCAGCGTCGTCTTGCCACACCCCGACGGCCCCATCACCGCCACCATCTCGCCGCGCGCCACCACCAGCGAGACATCCACCAGCGCCGGCACCTCCACGCCGTGCGCGCGGTAGGTCTTGCAGATGTCGCGCGCGCGCACGATCGGCGTCTCGCCATCGGGCGGATACGGTTCTGGCTCGCCCACGCCCATGTGCTCGGTCGAATGCAGAATGCTCACAGCGCCGTCCTCATCTATGTGCCTGCGATGACCATGCGGAATCCGTGATCAGCCAGCCGGCGGTTAAAACCGCGCCTGGGGGCCTAACGGCCGCGACGTCCGCCGTCGCGGACTGGGACGACGAACGCCAAGGATCGAGACGGATTTCGTATTACTCGTAGCGTAGCGCGTCGGCGGGCGCGACGCGGCTGGCCTGCGCCGCCGGCGCCACCGCCGCCAGCAGCGCCGAAGCAATTGCCGCCGCGCAGATCAGCGCCAGCGCCGGCCACGGCACCACCAGCGCGATGCCCGACTGGAACTCCTCGAAGAAGCTCACGGCGAAGACGTTGCGGCAGAGGATCAGCCCCAGCAGCAGGCCCAACCCGGTGCCGGCGCCCGCCACCACCAGCGACTCCAGCACGAAGAGCGTGCGCACGTGGCCCCGGTGATAGCCCAACGCACGGAGCATGCCGATCTGCTGGCGCCGCTCCACCACCGCGCGCGTGCCTGTCACTGCCAGCGCCGCCAGGCCGATCAAGAGCGTCAGCCCGACCAGGCCGATCAGCACGCGGCTGGCGAACACCTTGGGCGCGTTCACGTCCTGCAAGGCGTCCTGGATCACTGTCGTCTCGACGCCGTAGCCCAGCAGCGCCGAGCCGATGGCGGCGGCGTCCACATGCGGGTCCGCGCCGGGCGCGAGGCGGAAGAAGTAATAGGAGCTGGCGAAGGGCGTCAGGTCTTGCTCGACGGGCGCGAAAGTGGCGGACGAGCCGAGCAGGCCATAGCTCTGGCCGTGGGTGTTGTCCACGATGCCGACGACCGTGACCTTGATCGGCGGGCCGCCGCGCGGATCGGCGATCCAGAGCGGCGTGGGTGCGATCACGCCGCCGCCGAGCGCGATGCCGCTGAGCTGGAGGGTGAACTCATGCAGCTTGTTGGGACTCTGCACGATGTCGCGCACATCCTGGGGGATGCGCTGCTGCGCGTCCAGCGCCGCCGTGCGGCCGAGCAGGGTTTCCAGGCTGGAGAGGCCCAGCAGGCCGGAGGCGATGGGCGGCGCCACGAAATGCTCCACGCCCACCGGCGCGGGCGGCGTGATGCCGAGCCGCGCCGCGTCGTCGGCGGCAACTGCGCCGGCGTCAATCACGACGTTGCCCGGCTGTTCGCGCACTAACCGCCAGACATCGGCGTCGCTGCGCAAGCCCTGCGCGCGCGCCGCCAGCGGCAGCCCCTGGCCGTCGAGGAACGAGCCATCCACCTGGGCGGCGGGATAGACGCCCCAGCGGCCATCCGTCGCGCCCGGCTGGAGCATGATCAGCGGCAGCGGCGTGGCGGTGCCCAGCGCGGCCACGTCGTCCGCCGTCGCGGCCGAGGCCTGGCGCAAGGCCGTACGCACCTGCGCGGCGTCGCCGATGGGGCGGAAGAGCGGCTGGCCGATGATGTCGTAGCCGCCGGCCTGCGCGGCCAGGTCGCCGTAGCGTTGCGTGGTGGAGGCGGCGATGCAGGCCATCACCACCATCGTGAAGCAGACCAGCGAGAACATCGAGAGGCCGATGCCGGTGCGCACGCGCTGGTGCGAGGGATAGATCAGCGCGACGTAGGCGACGTGGCGCAGCCGGCCCAGCCGCTTCGCCAGCCATTCCAGCGGCAGCAGCAGCACGTCCAGATTGGGCGCGACGGCCAACACCGCGCCCAGCACCATCATGATGCCGGCGGTGAACAGCACCTCGATGCCACCCTCGAAGCGCGGCAGGCCCAGCCGCGAGAGCGCGTCGAAGGGCAGCGACCAGTAGAGCGTGATGCCCAGCCCGATGACGAGGAAGCTCCAGCGGTTGGCGCGATCCGTCACCCGTGCCAGCGCGCGGGCGGCCGTCTTGGGCCGCGCCATGCGCAGCGTCGCCGCGGCCGCCGCGAGCACGCCCCAACGGACGAGCAGCACCACGCCCGCCCACGCGCAGGAGATGCCCAGCGCCAGCAGCAGTTGGTTGCGCCCGGCCAGCGAGACGCGCAGCAACGCCATTCCCACCAGCGCCGGCACAATGCCGCGCACCACCAGCGCCAGCCCGACGCGCGCCCAGCCGGCCAGCAGCTCGTACGGCCGTGGGCCCGCGCGCAGCGAGCGTGTGACCGCCGCGCTCAGCAGGGCGCGCAGCGCGGGCTGTGGTGGCGGCGGCTCCGGCAGCCCGCGCAACGCGGCGGCAACCGTCATGCGGCTGACCGTCCAGATCGCGAGCACGATGGTTGCCAGTGTGAAGAGGAGGCCGAGGCAGAACGAGACGAAGGCGGTACTGGGATCGATGCGCACGTCCACCGGGAAGCCGAAGCGCGCGATGGTCGGGCTGACGGCGGCGATCACGCCGATGCCGAGCGCCAGCCCGGCGAGCATCCCCGGCAGGCCGGCCGCCACGTCGTAGATCGCCCCCTCAAAGAGCAGCATCCAGACGACCTGCGCGCGATGCATGCCGACGGCGCGCGCCATGCCCAGCTCGGTGCGCCGCTCAGCGGCCAGCAGCGCGAAGATGAGGAAGATCAACAGCAGGCCGATGGAGAGCGCGAAGAGCGTGTAGAGCGCCAGGATGCGCCCGAAGATGTCCTGCGCCTGGAGCGCGAACGCGACGCCATCCTGCTTGACGGTGTCCACGCGCAGCGAGTGGGGCAGCGTCTTGGCGAGCTTGGCGGCGATGGCGTCGCTGTTGCCCACGCCGGAGAGGCCGTCGCCGGAGTTGGCGATGTAGATGCGGTTGATGGCATCCGGTGCGCCGAGCAGAGTTTGCATGGTCAGCATCGGCAGCAGCACGGAGGCGCGCTCGGCCAGCGGCCCGCCTGTCACCACGTCGAGCACGGTGAAGCGGAAGCGCTGCCCCGGCCAGCGTGTCGAGAGGATGTCCACCGTATCGCCGGCATGCGCGCGTAGCAGGCGTGCCGTCTCGCGGTTCAGGTAGACCTCGGTCGCGCCGAGCGCGTCTATGCCGGCCGGCGCGTTGTCGCTCGCGCGGCGCACGTCCGCCAGCGGCCCGGCGGTGTCGGTCTCGATGGCGACACCGAGCACGTCGCCGCGCACCTGGCGTGTCTGGTCGTCCACCAGCAGCAGATCGGGGATGGCGATGGCGGGGGCGATGCCGGCCACGCGCCCGTCGCCGTGCAAGGTTTGGCGCACGTCGGCGGCGGTGGATTCGGGGTACAGCCCAAGCACGGCATTGCCGCCGGCGATCTCCTCGTCCACGCGGCCCAGACTGAAGACGGCGACGTTCTTCACGGCGCGCACGATGGTGTCGTCGAGCGTCAGCGCCGCCGCGACGAAGGTGGTCGCCAGCATCAGGCCGAAGATCACCAGCAGCGTGCGCCCCTTGCGGCGCACCGTGTTGCGCAGGCCGATGCGCGCCAGGAACGGCGCCCGCGCCGCGCGGATGACGATGATCAGCAGCGCGGCGGCGGCGGCGAGGCCGAGCGGCAGGGCCAGCCCATCGGTGGAGAAGGAGAAGACGGTGCTCATACATGACCTACGCAGGGAAGGAGACATGATTCGGTGGCGGCAATGGCCTGGGCGAAGACGGCGGCCAGCCGCTGCGCGCCGAGCGTCGAGGGGTGCAGCCCGTCGTCGGCGATGTAGTCGGGATGTTGCGCCAACTCGCCCCAGCGCGCGCGGATGTCCACGAGCGTGGCGTGCTCGGCCTTCGCCGCCGCCGCGATTGCCGCGTTCCAGGCGGCCACGTCGCGGCTGAGCTGGCCGGCGTCGTATTTGCGCTGGAAGTACGGCACCAGCGTGAGATCGGGCAGGTTGCCGACGAAGACGCTGGCCCGCGTCTGGGTGGAGAGGACGCCCAGCAGCGCGCGCAGGTCCGCGCTGAAGCGGTCGAGAGGCGTGCCAGTATCGAGGTCGTTGATGCCGAGCCAGACGGTGACGACGTCGGGCGCAGCGTCTACGGCGATTGGCGCTTCCTCACGCAGCGCCAGCGCCGCCGTCGCGCCGGGGATGCCCAGGTTCAGCACGTGGACCGAGGGGCCGAGCTGATGCGCGAGCACGGTTGGCCAGTTGTCGCTGGCCGGATGTGTCGTGCCGACGCCGTAGCTGTCCGACGCGCCGATGGCGGCATAGGTCAGCGCCGCGGCCGGTGTGGTGGAGGCGACGGGCGCGAGGCCGGAGGTCGGCGTTGGCGTGGCGCCGGTCTGGGGTGGCGCCTGCGCGGGGAGCGAGCAGCCCGCGACGGCGCAGAGGGTCAGCGCGAGCAACGCAAGCAGCCCGGCACGGCCGCGCTTCATGCCCGATGGATACGCGCCTCGCCCGTCACACATGCCGCTCTCCATCCTGTTCAGCCGCTCATCGCCGTCATACCATCGGCATACAGGTGGCTCTGTAGCACCTGAGATGCCAGGCAGGCCGGCCGCGTCGCATGGGTGAGCCGCGTTCCCTGACATGCGCTCACCCCTCATTCGTAGCGCAGCGCGTCGGCGGGCGCGACACGCCCAGCCTGCCACGCCGGCAGCAGGGAGGCGAGCGCGGCGGCGGCGAGCGCGGCGGCACAGATGGCGGCGAGATCGCGCCAGGGCACCACCAGCGTCAGGCCCGATTGGAACTGCGCGAAGAAGTCCACCGCGAAGATGTTGCGGCAGAGGATGAGGCCGAGCGCGAGGCCGGCGGCCGTGCCGATGGCGCCGACCAGTAGCGACTCGATCAGGAAGATCGCCTGGACGTGGCGGCGGCGGAAGCCGAGCGCGCGCAGCATGCCGATCTGCTGGCGCCGCTCCACCACCGAGCGCGAGCCGGTGATGGCGAGCGCGGCCAGCCCCACCAGCAGCGTCAGCCCGACCAGCCCCACCAGCACCCGGCTGATGAAGACGCGCGGGCCGTTCACATCCAGCAGCGCGTCCTGCATGACGGTCGTCTCGAAGCCGTAGTCGAGTAGGCGTGAGCCGACGGCCGCGGCGACCGCGTGGGGATCGGCGCCGGGGCGGACCTTGAAGTAGTAATACTCGCCGCCGAAAGGCGGCTGGCCAATCTCGGCGGGCGCGAAGCTGGCCGGCGAGGCGAAGAGGCCGTAGCGTTGGCCGCGGGCGTTATCTACCACGCCGATGATCGTCAGTTTCGCCGCCGGGCCGCCGCGCAGATCGCTCACCCAGATCGGCGTTGGCCGGATGGCGCCCGGCCCGCTGGCGACGCCGCGCAGGCGCAGCTCGATGCGCCGCAGTTGGCCGGGATCGTTGACGAGCGCCGCCGCCGCCGCGAGCGTGGGGTTCTGCCGCACCTGGGCCGCCGCGCCACCATCGAGCGATGCGGTATCGTCGAGGCCGGGCAGGCCGGAGGCGATGGGCGGGCCGGCGAATTGGGTGGCGGGGGGCGGCGGGGAGGGTCGCAGCCCAAGCGCGGCCAGGTCCGCGCGGCTGAGCGCGGCGGCGTCAATCACGGCGTAGCCGGGATGCGCGCGCAGCGCGCGCCAGACGTCCGCGTCGCCGGCGTAGCCGTCCGCGCGAGCGACGAGCGGCAGGCCCACGCCATCCAGGAACGATCCCCGCAGCGCCGAGGCGGGATAGAGCGACCAGCGCGCGTTCGGCGCGCCAGGCTGGATGATGCCCAGCGGCAGCGGCGCCGCGCTGCTGACGGCGCTGAGCGAGCCGCTCACGCCCACCGGCCGCAACGCCGCCACAACGCGATCCGCGCCGCCGACCGGGGCGAAGAGCGGCTGGCCGGCCACATCGTAGTCCGCCGTCTGGGCCGGCAGGTCGTCGTAGCCGGCGGTGGTGGAGGCGGCGATGCAGGCCATCACCACCATCGTGAAGCAGACCAGCGTGAAGAGGGCGAGGCCGACGCCGGTGCGGAAGCGCTGCTGGGCGGGGTAGACGAGGGCGATGCGCGTGACGTGCCGCCGCGCTCCCACATGGCCGGCGAGCCAGCGCAGCGGCAGCAGCAACAGGTCCAGGTTCGGCGCCAGGGCGAGCACGACGCCGAAGACCATCAGCACGCCGGCCAGGAAGAAGACCTGCACGCCGCCACCGAAGCGCGGCAGCCCGTAGCCCGCCAGCGCGTCGTAGGGCAGTGACCAGTAGAGCGCGATGGCGCCGCCGGCCAGCAGCGCGGTGAGCCGGTCGGCCAGCGTGTCCGCCCGCGCGAGCGCCAGCAGCGCCGCCGGCCCGGCCTGCCGCCGCTTCACGACGAGGGCGACGAGGGCGAGCGCCAGCCAGCGCAGCACGAGCGCGCCGCCGGCCAGCGCGAGCGAGAGGCCGAGCGAGAAGAGCGGCATGTCGAAAGCGGCGACGCCGCGCCGCGCCAGGGCGAGGCCGAGGGCGAGCACGAGCGGGCCGCGCGCCAGCAGCGCCCAGGCGAGCGCACCGAAGGCGCGCAGGGTTT
>JAICVS010000219.1 GCA_025935195.1 Ktedonobacterales bacterium | reverse complement strand
GCGAGGCGCTGGCCGAGGCCCAGACCGTCGTGTTCAATGGCACGCTCGGCGTGGCCGAGTTCCCCGCCTTCGCCAAGGGCACCGACGCGCTGATCGGCCTGCTGGTCGAGCGCACGCGCGACGGCGCGACCACGATCATCGGTGGCGGCGACTCGGCGGCAGCGGTGGAGGCGGCGGGCGCGGCCGACCAAGTGACGCACGTCTCGACCGGCGGCGGCGCCTCGCTGGAGTTCCTCGAAGGGCGCGAGCTGCCGGGCGTGGCGGCGCTGAACGACCGCGCGGCCATCGGGCAACAGCACGAGCAAAAGCAGGAGCAAGGGGGGAAGGCGTGAGCGCAGCGTTCATCCGCCGCGTGCCAATCGTGGCCGGCAACTGGAAGATGCACTACGGCCCCAGCGACGCCCACGACTTCGCCACAGCCATCCTGGGCGGCCTGACCAGCATCCCGATGGTCGAGCGCGTGCTCTGCCCACCGGCCGTCTCGCTCACCGCCGTCCACGCCGTGATTGCCGGCAGCGGCGTGCGGCTGGGCGCACAGAACATGTACTTCGAGCCGCGGGGCGCCTACACCGGCGAGATCGCGCCGACGATGCTCCAGGGCCTCTGCGACTACGTGATCCTCGGCCACTCGGAGCGCCGCGGCTATTTCGGCGAGACCGACGAGCTGGTGAACCGCAAGACGCTGGCGGCCTTCGCCTACGGCCTCACGCCCATCGTCTGTGTCGGCGAGCGGCTGGAGGACCGCGACGCCAACCTGACCGAGCGCGTGATCACCGAGCAGGTGCGCGGCAGCCTCGCCAACCTGCCGCCGGAGCGCGTGGCTGAGCTGGTAGTGGCCTACGAGCCGATCTGGGCCATCGGCACCGGCCGCGCCGCCACCGCGCAAGACGCCGCCGACGTCGTCGCCATCATCCGCGCGCTGCTGGCCGAGCTGTACGGCGCGGATGCCGCCCAGGCGGTGCGCGTGCAGTACGGCGGAAGCGTCACCGCCGCCAACATCGCTGAGTTCGCCGCGCTGCCCGACATTGACGGCGCGCTGGTCGGCGGCGCCAGCCTCAAGCCGGAGTTCATCGAGATCGTGCGACGGACCGCCGAGGCGAAGGGGTTGGGGTAGCGCGCCCTGGCTATGTGACGACGCCCCTTCTCGACTGGGAAGGGATCGTTGTTCTTCTCCCATCCCAACAGGACGAGCTACCGCCCCAGCGCCTTCATCAGGCGCCGCGCCGTCCGCTCTTGCGGCGGCGTCTCGCGCCCCATGCGGCTGATGCGCAGCAGCGTCGCGCCCATGAAGGCGAGGGTCGTGATGCCAGCCAGCGCCACCTTGGTCGCGTCCACAATCGGCTCGACGCGCACCTGCCCTTGCGTGATCACGATGGCCGCGACCGGACGGGTCGTGCCGCCGCCACCACCGCCTGCTCCGCTCCCCTCGCTCTGGCCTGTGCTGTCGCTTGCCATGCCTGTGCCGCTGCCCTGGCCCATGCCCAGGCCCACCATCACCTCCGCGCAGGGGATCACCGTCACGTCCTCGCGCACTACTGGCGCGGCGAAGACGCTGCCAGCGCCGACCGTCTCCAGCAAGCGCCCCAATGTCTGCCGCACAGCATCCGACGGCGCGGTTGGCGTCGTTAGCGTGCGCTCATTGCGCCCGTCGGGCCGCCCCGTCACGCTCGTCGTGCCTGTCATGCCTTCCATGATCGTCCTCCCTCTCGCTGTGTGGATGCCGCCCGCCGCGAGACGAACAGCCCGGCCAGCGCGCCCGCCGCCGGCAGCGCCAGCACGAGCATGCGGGTCACATCGCGGACCGGCACGCGCCTCTCCGCGCCAGCGCCGGAGACCTCGACGGCGACCGGCCGCAGCCAGGCGAGGCCGCCATCCGGCCATTCCAGGCTGAGCCTATGCCCGACCGGCGTGACACGCAAGCCCTGTGCGCTCAGCGCCGCGCCGCGAAACCGCTCGGCGCGCAGCCGTAGCGGCCCGATGCTCGCTCGCATGGTGTCTGCCCTCCTCACCTTCTCGCGTGCGTCCCGGTCACGCTGCCGCACGTCTCAGGCCATCGCGCGCCACCTTAGAGACCATTTGAAGGTGTGTCCGCCGCTTCGCCCTGCTCCTCGGTGTCCGCCGCGCCGAGACGCACACGGTCTGAGCGCGCCTCGTCCGGCTCCTCGTCCTCGGCCATCGGCACGGGCGGCAGGTCGGCGGGTGGCGGCGGCGCGGCCGACATCGAGGGGACGGCGCGGCTCTGCGCCACGCTGCCGCGTAGCATGTCGCGCCAGCCGGCATCCAGCACCGGGCGCAGCCGCTCCAGCTTGAGCCGCGTCTGCGTGAGGAAGCGGCCGTAGCGCGTGTCGGCGTCCGCGCCGGCCCAGATGTCGCTTGCGTCCAGCGTCTGCCCGACGGCGCCCTGAAGCTGCTGCTGCAGATCGATCGTCTGGTTGAGGATCACCAGCAGATCGCCCTCCGCCAGCTCGATACGCCGCAGCAGGCCGCCGAGCGAGAAGCCGCGATGCCAGTTGAGCGCGACGCCGTGGAACGCTTCGACGATGCCTGGACTGTAGGGTAGCCCCTCCTCGTCTTCGATTGTCACCACGCGCAGCCGCGCCTGCCCAATCTCGCGGCGCAGCTGGATGAGCCGCTGCGAGAGGTAGTTGAAGTTGCGTAGCGGGCGGTCGTCGTCGAAGGTGAACCAGCTCGCCGCCTCGGCCAGCTCCGGTGGCGTCAGCCCATCCAGCGCGCCGCTCACCAGTAGCTCGACCAGCACCATCCCCGCCGGGTGGAAGAGCGCGCGCAGCAGCCGCCCCTTCACCGTCAGCTCGTCGTCCTCGCCGATGTAGCGCAGCGCCCGCAGCGTGGCGATGGTGCCGTCCAGCTCGGCCGCCGCCGCCCGGCTGAGCAATTGCTCGTACACCTGCCGCCGCTTGCGCTTGCGCCCGCGCGGCTCCTCCACATCCACCTCGATCTCGGTGCGCTGGCGCAGTGGGCCGCCGCGCCGCTGGAACTCGCGCAGGCTGTTGGCGACGGCGCGCCGCAGCCGCGCGACATCGCCCGGCCGCCAGAGGTTGAGCACCGAGTTGTAGCGGATGGCGAAGGCGCTGGTGACGGGCAGCAGCGGCGCCGTCAGCGCGGCGAAGGATGGCTCGAACGGCTCCCACGGCGAGTAGGGGATGACGGCGGCGCCCTTGGCGTCCAGCCCACGCCGGCCGGCACGGCCGGTGATCTGCTGGTATTCGTTGGGCGTCATCAGGCGCATGCGCTCGCCGTCGAACTTGCTCAGGCTGCCCAGCACGACGCTGCGCGCCGGCATGTTGATGCCCAACGCCAGCGTGTCGGTGGCGAAGACGGCTTTGAGCGCGCCGCGCTGGAAGAGCCGCTCGACCATCACCTTCAGCCCCGGCAGCAGCCCGGCATGGTGGAACGCCAGCCCACGCGGCAGCAGCGCCGCCAGCCGTTGCACCTGCTCCAGCTTTTGGTCCTCCGCTGGCAGCGCCTCCACCCAGCCTTTGACCTCCTGTTGCAGGCGCGCGCGCTCCTCCGGCGTGACCAGCAGGTGGCCCTTGGCGCTCTCCGCCGCCGTCTCCACCGCCTTGCGCCCCGGCAGGAAGTACATGCAGGGCAGCAGCGCGGCATCGCGTAGCGCGGTGAGGATTTCGCCGGCCTCTGGGGCTTTGCGCTCTTTGGGTTTTTCTGGGGGTGCGTGCGGCTGCTCCAACTGCCCCGGCTGCTGTCGCGCCGCCGATTGCCCATCAGCCGTGGAGTAGTACACGCGCGCCGGCGGCTCCGGCTCCTCGTCGTCGTCGTCATCGTACGACTCGTAGCGCCGCATGCGGTTGCGCAGGCGCGCCAGCTTGGCCTCGCCGCCGATGTCGGGGAAGCGCTCGACGCGCCGCCCGCTGGCGTCCCGCACGAGATGCAGCGCGCCGTCCAGATAGTAGTAGTGCTCTAGCGGTACGGCGCGCTCGGTATGGAAGACCAGCGCGATCGGCCCGTGGACGTGCTCGATCCAGCGGCGCAGCTCATCGGCGTTGCTGACCGTCGCGGAGAGGCCGATGAAGCGGACGTGCGCCGGCGAGTGGATGATCGCCTCCTCCCAGACCGGCCCGCGCCCCGGATCGCTCAGGTAGTGCAGCTCGTCGAAGATCACGCAGCCGACCGAGGAAAGCTCTTCGTCCAGCGCGGCGCGGCGAGCCAGCTCCGCCACGTCGTCCGCCGCCACCAGATCGTCTCCGGGTGGCGTTTCTTCCGCCTGAGCGCCACCTGCCGTCTCCGCGCGGGCGCGGATGTCAGCCAGCAGGGCGTCCGCCGTGGTCGAGGGTGGCGCGGCGCGGGCGGCGCGGCTGCCTTCCAGCAGCATGTTGCGGTAGATCTCGGTGGTCATGACGACGATGGGCGCGCGCGGGTTGGTGACGATGTCGCCGGTGAGCAGCCCGACTTGATCGGCTCCGTAGAGCGCGCCGAGGTCGCGGAACTTCTGGTTGGAGAGGGCTTTGAGCGGCGCGGTGTAGATGGCGCGCTGGCCGGCGTTGCGCGCGCGCCAGATGCCCATTTCGGCTACGATCGTCTTGCCCGTGCCGGTGGGAGCGGCCACCAGGACGGAGCGCCCTTCGGCCAGATGGCGGGCCGCTTCGATCTGGAAGGGGTCCAGCGGGTAGGGCTGGGTGGCGGCGAAACGCTCGACCTCGGCGACGGCCGCCGGGGTGAATGTTGGCGCCTTCGGCTCGGCTGCCATAGCCGGCTGTGGCGGCTCGCCGTGCTCACCGCGATCACTGCGCCGTGGCGGGTGCGCGCGCTTGCGGTCTGCCCGATCCGGCTGCTGATCTGGCTGCTGATCCAGTTCCTTCTTTTGCCGCGCCCGTGGGGTGTCTGGCCGGTCGGACCGGCGCAACGGCCGCCGCCGCTCATTCTCCGTCATGACTTGCCCCTACTTTCATGTCCTCGCCACTGGATTGTACGCCACGGGCATCTCGCGCGCAACCGGCCGGCGATTGAAGCCGCGCCTGAAGGCTGTGTCACGAAACCGACCTGCGTCGGTTGGGAGCGAAGTGGCGGATGGCAATGTTGACCGCGCCAGTCAACATTGCCGTTTTTGCCGCTTTTTACATCGTGATCGGCAACGCTTCGCGCACAAACGCTGAATTCAAGGCGGTTTGCGCGATGTGGCAACTTGCCGTTTGGTGTTATGGGTGGCAAAAGTGGCAAGAAACGGCAAGGGGGATGGCAAAAACGGCAAGAAGTGGCAAGGTCGGCGGCAAAAACGGCAAGGATGAGGGTTGATATTGGGGTGTCCAGGTGCGTGTGGCGGTGGGTGTGAGTGGGCGAGGGGAGCATGTTTGCGCCTCATATGCGGTGGTTCAGGTGAGAGTGGGGCGGGATGGCCGCGTGTCTATAGAACTAATATGCCATAATAATGGTGGGATGGCAAGGGCGTGATGGCAGGTGCGGGAAGCGCGGCCATGCATGGCCGGCGAGCGGAGCAGCGGGTACGAATACCGATGGGGTAATGACGATGGGATGCTCTCGTGAAGATCGGGGCGTCAGGGGCGCTGGCGCAACCGGGAAGTGGCAGAGTGACGCGCGCCCGGCTTCCCATCAGGAGTGAAGCACTACACAGACGGAAGCCCGACGCGCGCCAG
>JAICVS010000261.1 GCA_025935195.1 Ktedonobacterales bacterium | reverse complement strand
TACGGCCAGCCTGGCTACGGCCAGCCTGGCTACGGCCAGCCGATGATGCCGCCCGCCGCGCCACGCAAGAAGTCGCGCAAGGGCTTGTGGATCACGCTGGGCGTGATCGCCGGCGTGCTGGTGCTGGCGTGCGGCGGCATCGGCTTCGTCTTCTTCTCGGCCTTTCAAGAGGCGCTCAAGCCGGTCAACGTGGCGACCACGTTCTGCAACGACCTGAAAGGGCAGAAGTACACCACGGCGTACGACCTACTCTCTAGCAACGCGCAGGGCCAGATCTCGCGGGATCTGTTCGTGCAGGGCGCCCAGCTGCAAGATCAGATTGATGGCACCGTCAAGAGCTGCGGGCCGGTGACGGGCGGCAGCGCCGACGCGAAGATTGATGTCAACGCCGGCAAGGCAACGCTCAAGGCGACGGTGCAGCGCAACCAGGCGTTCACGGGGAACATTCTGCTGATCAAGCAGGGCAGCGATTGGAAGATTGACGACATCGATTCGTCGCTGCAAGGGCGCGACATCGCGCCGATCGTCGTCGCTGACACCTTCTGCAAGGCGCTGGTCGCCAACGATTTCCACACCGCCTATTCGCTGCTCTCCGCCCGGCAACAGGGGCTAGCAACAGAGGACGAGTTCAAGCAGCAGATCACGTCTCCCGATCCGACCACCGGCGAGACGGTCACCATCCAGGGTTGCACCCCCAAATTCGGCTCATATACGGTGAGTGACACGTCGGCCACGCTGCAAACCTCGCTCACCGCGTCCGTGGGCGGCACCTCAGGCAGCGCTGACTTCACCTTGACCTTCGTCAAAGAAGGCGGCGCCTGGAAGATTGACAAGCTGGACTCCCCGCAAAACTAGCGGTTCGCATCCGTGTGATCGCCATCATGCGCTCCCGTCGCTCGGCTGGCTGGCCGTTGGGTGGAGGGGGCACTGGCGTGAAGGTCTCCATGAGGGCCATCCGCGCAATTTACCCGTCGTGGTAAATTGACGGGCGCGAAGCGGCTATGCTACTATCCATGATACCGAGGGCCGGTGGCGCGCGGCGGCAGGGCGGATATCAGACGAGCGAGCGGTGCGCCGTCGCGGTACCACGGGCGCGGATCGGACTCCCAGGTTCCAGCGAGGGTGCGGCCGATGTTCGTGCAACGCTTGCTCCGATGGCTCGCCGCCCTCCCCGCGCGGCTGGAGAGCCGCGCGGCAGATATCCCCGCCCGCGAAGTTGTCCATGCGGGCCAGACACGCAGCGCCGCGCACGGCCAATCCTCCCGGCCGTCCGGCGGGCTGGCCAGCGCGCGCTGGCTGGATGACGCGCGCCGCCTGCGCCCCGTCCGCCTTGGGCCGGCGGATTCAGGTGAGCGTACGCGGCCCACCGCGCGACCATCCGCTGGCGGCGGGGAGCCGCGACGCGAGCGCGAAAGCGTCAGCCGGCCGCGCCCGACGCCGCCGCTGGAGCGCGCGGTGAAGCCCGCGCAGCCGTCGCAGCCAATCGCGCCCGCCGCCGCCATGCCGGCGCCGCCCCATCAGTCCCCCGCGCAGCGTGAGCTGCTGGCGCTGCGTCACCTCATCCGCCTGGGCATCTATAACGAAGGCTTCACGAACGGCACGGCGCCCGAACAGTATCACCACAGCCTCGGCCTGGATGGCTCCGGCGACGAGGACATCTCCGCGCAATAGGCCCTCCGGCGGCCTCGTCCCCCTCCGCCCTCCACGCTCAGCCCGCGATCAGCGCCGTGATGCGTAGCAGCTCGGCCACGCTCCACGCCTGCGCGATGCAGCCGCGCGGGGTGAATGGCGGCGCACCGTCGGCGATCTCGCTGACGCTGCCGAGGCCGGCCACCGCCAGATGCGCGTGGAAAGGGGCGAGCAGCGCGGCTAGGCGCGGCCGCGCGGCGTCGTTCCCATAGACCGCGCGGCAGGCGTCCGCGTAGGCGCCGAGCAGCCAGGGCCAGACGGTGCCCTGGTGGTAGGCCGCGTCGCGGGTGCGGCGGTCGCCGCCGTAGTGGCCGGCGAAGCGCGGATCTTCGGGGGCAAGGGTGCGCAGACCCAGCGGCGTCAGCAGCGTGCGCGCGATGAGATCGAGGAGGGCGCGGGCGCGCTCAGGCGGGACGAGCGTGGGGGCGAGCGCCAGCGCGAAGAGCTGGTTCGGGCGCAGCGCCGCGTCCACCTCCCCGGCACGCCCCTCGACATCCACTACATCATACAGGTAGCCGCCGGCGGGATAGGCGAAGCGCGGTAGGAAATTGCGCTCGACGGCGGCGCGCGCCTCGTTGTAGCGGGCGGGATCGCGGCCGAGACGCGCCGACCATGCGCCCATCAGCGCGAGGGCGCGATGCCAGAGGGCGTTGATCTCGACGGGCTTGCCCCAGCGCGGCGTCACGACCAGATCAGCCGTGATCGCGTCCATCCAGGTGAGCTGGACGCCGGGCGCCCCGGCGCGCAGCAGCCCGTCGGCGGGGTCCACGCCGATGCCGTAGCGCGTGCCGCGCAGGTGCCAATCCACGATATCTTCGAGCAGTGGGAACAGCTCGCGCGGCAGCGCCTCGTCGCCTGTCGTGTCCAGATAGGCGGCGAGGGCGTGGATGTACCAGAGCGTCGCGTCCACCGTGTTGTATTCTGGCTGAGCCCGCGCGCCGCCGAAGGCGGGGATGGCCGTCGAGACGTCGGGGAAACGGTTGGGGATCATGCCCTGGTTGGCGTAGCGGGCGAAGGTGCGCAGCAGCGCGCGCGCCGCGTTGTGGCGGCCGGTGGTGAGCGTGAGACCGGGCAGCGCGATCATGGTGTCGCGGCCCCAGTCGGTGAACCAGGGATAGCCGGCGATCACGGTGAGACCGCTATCTGCCGCTGTGGATGGTGGCGTCTCCGGCTGTGGGCGGGCGACAAGGAACTGATCGGCGGCGAGGATGAGGCGGGCGGCGAAAGGATCGGCGGTGGCGCGCGCGTCGGCCTGGGCGAGCAGCGCGCGGCAGCGGTCCCGCTCGCGCGCCAGTGCGGCGGCGCAGGTTGCCTCATGATCATCTCCGCCGATGCTGGCAAGCTCCGGCGGCAGCTCTGGCGCGGCGGCGAGGACGAGCGTGGCGGTGGCGCCGGGGGCAAGCGTCACGGTGAACGTGCCGGGCAGATACACGTCCTCGATGTCGGGCAGGCCACGGGCGCGCTCGGCGCGATGCAG
>JAICVS010000152.1 GCA_025935195.1 Ktedonobacterales bacterium | reverse complement strand
GCAATACCGTTCAAATAAGGAGAAGCGGCCGAGCATGGTTCGACTCGTCGCCGGCGGAATCGCCCGCCATCCGGCGACTGCGCACGCGGCATCTCTCGTCCCGAAACGTCGGGAATCGCGGAAGAGGTCACGCTTATTTGACCGGTATTGCGCGACGGCGAACTTCGCGGCCGCGGGCCCTCCAGGCGCGGTTTCAACCGCCAGCCGCTTCCCCCGACGCACCCGCCCCACTATCCCCGCGTAGTATCATGGACGTGACACGCCGCGCACCACCGCTGGGAGGACAACCCCTATGCCGATGCCCAAACTGCCCGACTTCCTCAACCGCCTGCCCCGCTTCGGCGAGCGCCTGCGCGACTACCGCACCCTGCGCGGCGTTCCCATCGAGCAGCTTGCCGCCGCCGTCGGCATCGCCCCCAGTGCCCTGCGCGACATCGAAGAGGGCAAGCGCCCCGCGCCCCCCAAGGCCATCATCACCGCCATCGCCAACACGCTCCAGCTTGGCAAGGACGAGCGCGAGGCCCTGACCGACGCCGCCGAGATGGACTCGCCCACCATGCACGCCTTCCTTGGCCGCCGCCCGCCCGATACCGCCCGCCCCACCCTCTCCGCCGCCATCCTCGTCTTCCTCATCGCCGACATCCGCGGCTACACCCACTTCACCCAGGACTACGGCGACGAAGCCGCCGCCCGGCTCACCCAGCGCTTCGCCGAGCTAGCCCGCACCGTGCTGGATCGCTGGGACGGCCAGCTTGTCGAGGTGCGCGGCGACGAAATCTTGGGCGTCTTCGCCTCCGCGCGCCAGGCGTTGCGCGCCGCGCATGACCTCCACGCGGCCTACATCGAGGAGGCGCGCACCCAACCCCAACTGCCCGCCGGCATTGGCATCGGCCTGGACATCGGTGAGGCCGTCCCCGTGGACGGCGGCTATCGCGGCGCCGCGCGCAACCCCGCGGCGCGGCTCTGCAGCCTGGCCGGCCCCGGCGAGGTGCTCGGCTCCACCCGCGTCGTCTACGTCGCCCCCCAGGTCGAAGGCGTCACCTTCGTCGCCCGCGGCCAGCAGCAGCTCAAAGGCTTCGACGCCCCCGTTCCCATCCTGCTCGCCGCCCCCAGCATCGTCACCGACCCCGCCAACAACGCCGTCGAGGCCGGCGACCCCGCCGAGTGATGCCCCATTGGCCTGAGACAGCATCTACGAGATGCCGCCATTGGAGGCGACACCACGGTGACACCCATGAACGCAGGCTTGCCGACACCCGATCCTGCGCTCAACGCGGTCTTGCTCACTACCCTTGCCGCGGCTCTCCGCGCAGATACCCGCCGAGCAATCCCGCAATCGGCGCCGTCAGGAAACTCAGGCTACCAATCCCCAGGAGCGCCAGGAACACCGCGAGTGGCACGAAAGCGCGGAAGTCGAAGCTGGTGCCAGGAGGCGCGGGCGCCAATACCTGGATCACCTCGATGATCCCCAGAGATGATCCCCAGAGATGATCCCCAGAACGACGTGCGCCGCGAACACGAACCTGTGCGCAGCCCAGGCACTCCATCCCGGCGCTCCGTCCCACATCCTCCGCGTTCGGCCAGCCCTCCTCGTCGCGGCGCACTGCCCCGAACGCGAAGCCGGCGGCCAACGTGATAGAGAGTCCAGGCATGAATAAGGAGAAGCCGCTCGTCGCCCCACTCAGCCAGTGCCCGCTCAGCGGCAGCGCCGCGGCCACCAGCGCAATCGCCAGCACATGGCGTAGCAACTTCCCCACGCCGCTCGCTACTCTATCCAATACCTACGCGACGAATCGTGTTGCGCTCACACACCTGCCGCGACCGCCAGCCTCACGGTAGCGATATGCAGCCACCCGATATAGGCCATTCATCAGCACCCGCTCTACCCAGGCGCTCTCCTTGAAGTTCGCGAAACTAAGTTCCATAATGATAACGAATAGTGGTCGCGCCTCACCCGCGTTTCAGGAGGCACACGCCATGCGTCAGTCAGCCTCGCCCGTGTCCACATCCATCACATTCGCCGCCAAAAACGGCAACATCCCCTTGCCGTTTCTTGCCGCTTTTGCCACCCATAACGCCAAACGTCACGTTGCCGATCCCAGCAAACCCCCTTCAATTCAGCCTTCCCGCGATTCCAGCCCGCGATCAACATCAAAAAGCGGCAAAAACGGCAATGTTGACCATCCCAGTCAACTTTCTCCCTCCTCCTCCGTGAGCATCCGTTGCCTGCGTTCCTCCGTGTTGGTTCTCGTCTCTCTCCTCCCTCTGCCTTCCGCGTCCTCCGCGTCCTCCGCGTCCTCCGCGGTTCAAACCGTACCCTTACCTTCTCACCCGCCGCAGCGAGGCGCTCTCGAAGCGCGCCTTCGCCCACAGATAGCCCGCCACCAACGGCACCAGGCACAGCCCGCCGATCAGGTAGCCGCCCACCACATCCGACGCCCAATGCTCCCCCAGATACACCCGCGACGGCCCCACCAGCACCACCAGCAGCGCGCAGATCGCCACCAGCAGATTGCGCCCCCACGACCGCCGGAAGCTCGTCCACAACACGAACGCCAGGAATCCGAAGAACACCGTGTAGTGCAGCGTATGCCCGCTGGGAAAGCTCGGCGAGTTGATCTGCTCCACCACATGCACCAGTCCCGCCGCCGGCCGCTGCCGCCCCACCACCAATTTGATCAGCCCGCCCAGCGCGTCCGCCAGCAGGCCGAGCGCCAGAAAGATCGCCTCCAGCCGCAGCCGCACCGCCACCAGCCCCAGCAGCAGCACCAGCGGAATGAGGTACGAGAGCGGCGCGAAGCCGATGTACGACACGAAGTACAGCACCCCGAACACCACCGGATTGCGGGTCTCTTGCAGTTCCCGCGTGAAGGGCAGATCACCCGGCAGCCCATTCGCCGTCGCCATGTGCGCCGCCAGCGCCAGCGCCACCACCGCCGCCAGCGCCAGCACATACCCCACCAGCAGCACACGCCCCCGGCGCAGCGCCCGCCGGCGCGGCACCCGCTCGCGCCGCACGTTCTGTTGCAGCTCGTGCGCCGCCTGCTCCGCGTGTACTCTCGTATCGTGCGCCGCGTCCCGCGCCTTCTCCTGTGCGGTCTCATGTGCCGGCTCGTGCGCCCGCTCGCCCGGCTCCTCATCCCGCGCACCCTCGCGCTCGCGCTCGTCGTGAACCGTCGCCATCGTCTCTATCTCCCGGCCGCGCGCCCCGCGCGGCCCGCCGTACCGCCCATTGTCTCAGCGGCAATCATTCGCAAGCCCAGCGCCACGCCGCGCACGGGTGTAGCGTCCCTCTGGTATGCTGAGTGGCGAACAGCCATCCGTGCCGGTCGTGGCCGCCCGCACCGCATACCGGCGTTACTCAAAATACGCACGAAGGCTACTACGCGATGCTATATCAGATGCGCACTATCTGCGTCTTCGCCGGCTCCAGCCCCGGCGCCGACCCCACCTACGCCGCCGCCGCTCGCGCCTTGGGAACCGAGCTGGCCCATCGCGGCCTCGGTCTCGTTTATGGCGGCGCCAGCGTCGGCCTCATGGGCATCCTCGCCGATGCCACCCTCGCCGCCGGCGGCCGCGTCGTCGGCATCTTGCCGCGCGGCCGCTTTCGCCGCGAGGTCGCCCACGCCGGCCTCAGCGAGCTACGCCAGGTCGCCAGCATGCACGAGCGCAAAGCCCAGATGGCCGACCTCGCCGACGCTTTCATCGCCCTGCCCGGCGGCTACGGCACCTTCGACGAGCTCTTCGAGATCGTCACCTGGGCGCAGATCGGCCTGCACGACAAGCCCATCGGCCTGCTCGATGTGGATGGCTACTTCGCGCCCCTGCTCGCCCTCATCCGCCACGCCGCCGCCGCCGGCTTCATCCCCCCGGACCACACCCATCTGCTGCTCCACGCCACCGATCCCGCCGCTCTCCTGGACCACTTCGCCGCCTACACCCCGCCCCATCTCGCCCAGAAGTGGGCCGAGCTTCCCCCCGAACGCTGATCCCTCACCTACCCTCCTCTGTGTCGTCTCCGTTGCCGCCGTTGCCTCCGTTCCTCCGTGTTGGTTCTCGTTCCATTTACCCGGCGGCTCCTTCCCTAGCAGGGAAGGGGGTTGGGGGTTAGGTCTCCGCATCCACCTCAGCGTACAGCGCCCGCTCGCGCTCGCGTTGCGCCCGCTCCATGCGCCCGATCCACGTGAAGAACACCACACTCAGCAAAATGACGTCGAGGATATTGCCCGGCACCGCCAGCAGCGCGCCAGCGAGCGCCTGATCCGCCGCCGCCGAAAGCGCCGGGATGACGCGCGGCGCCGCGATGTACGTCGGATAGAACGGCGACAGCGCGAAGATCGCCGCGATGCCGAAGATGTCCAGCGGCAGGCTCTCCAACATCAGGTAGAGCATCTGGAACGGCCGCGCCATGCGCCCATGCCGCTCCAGCGGCGTCAGCAGCGGCCACCACGTCAGCACGCCCGCCACCAACAGGCTCAGGCTCTCCAGATCATGTGTCGCGTTGTCCAGCAGCCCGCGCTCATACAGCGGCCCCACATGCCAGACCAGCACGATCACATTGAACGCCGCCGCCGCGATCACCGGGAAGAGCAGCGCCCGCGTCGCCGCGCGCAGCGCCCGCAGCGGCAACAACAGCTCCACCAGCCGCTCCGGCAGCCCCAGCAGCAGGAATGGCGCGCTCACCGTCGTGATCACCAGCAGTTGCACCGTATGCGCCGCGAACAGGTAATACCGCCCCAGCATATCCAGCGGCGAGACCAGCGCCAGCACCAGCGTCAGCCAGCCCACCGCGAAAGAGATCGCCCGCTTCCGCCGGCCCTCCTCCGCGATCCCCAGCCGCGCCCGCCACGGCCCCAGCGCCGCAGCATAGCCAGCGGCCACCGCGAGCGCCACGCCGATCACCGCGGGATCAACATCCCACGCGCCCGGCGGCGGCAGCGCACTCATAGATATGGCCTCACAATCTTGCGCGACGATGGCACAGAGCATCAGAGCGTCAGTACAAGCATAGCATCCCCGCCGCACGCGGTAAACGCCTGCGTTTCCACCCGCGCCACGGATGTGCTATCGTGCGACTACTCAGGACTACCCAAAAGCGAGGCCCCCATGCGGCACGACACCCTGGCCCCCTGGGCTGAACCCGTTCCCGATGCCGGCCCGATGACCGCCGACGATCTCCTGCGGCTGGACGACGCCGCCTGGCAGTTCGAGCTGGTGGAAGGGAGATTGATCCGAATACCACCGACTGGATTGGAACACTTCGACGTGACGCGCAAGCTGTATCGCTCGCTCGACCGCTATGTAGATGCCCACGACCTCGGCATCGTCACCCTGCCCGACACCGGCTTCCGCCTCACCCGCCCCGGTGAAGCCGACACCGTGCTCTCGCCCGACATTGCCTATGTCTCGGCCGCCAGAGTCCGCCAGCTCCCACCCCCGGGCACGCCGGAACGCAAGAAGTTCCTGCCCGTCGCGCCGGACCTGGCCGTCGAGGTCGCCTCGCCCGACCAGCACCACCCCGAAATGGCCGACAAGGCCCGGCTCTACCTCGCCTCCGGCGTGCGCCTCGTCTGGCTCGTCTGGCCCAGCCACCAGCAGGTAGACATCTGGCGCCCCGGTGCGGACCAGCCCACCGCCACCCTCGATCCACCCGACACGCTGGACGGCCGCGACGTGCTGCCCGGCTTCGCCCACCCCATCGCCGATCTGTTTGCCTGATGGGTCTTGAACGCTCTGTTCGCCATAGATAAGGGAGGTTGCCGATGCCTCAGGAGTCCCGCTCGCAGCTTCGCTGCCGCGACGGCCACTTCGAGATGGCCGAATTCGAGATCAAGAATCAGCCCGACGGCTTCTGGATGTGGGTTGCCTGCGAGTTCGACGGCCACCGCGGCGGCCACTGGCTCGCCCCCGATCCCGCCCAGCCCGGCCGCCTCGCCGTCACCTCCGAGCCGTACGGCTGGCCCTCCACTCTGGACGCCTACGCCGCCCGCGACCGCTGGACCGAGCAAGACGACGCCCCATGAAAGTATAAATCATCGCTAATACCAACGCTCACACCTATTTATTTGACTTTGCGCACCTCTCCGGCTATACTCTCTCCATTACGGAGGGGCGCGAGCGGCTATCGCAAGCCTCCGGAGCGCGTGAGCCGGGCTGTTATCCGGGTTCTCGCACAGGCGGCGCTTCCACGTCGGCGGGCTGTTTTCCGCCGTCCCGGCCTGCTGATTGGCCGAAGGGAAAGCGCGAAGCGACGCCGCACCGAGATCGTAGGCTGCTTCTACGCGGTAGGCTGTTTTCTACCAAACGGTGCTTGAAATCTGGGGCGGGTGCATCCCGCCCCTTTTTCGTGTCCGGCGTTTGCTCTCCCCTGATGGCATGGATGGTGCGGCGTACTCTCCTCTGGCGCCGCGGATCACGAGGGTCCCCGCGCTAGTGACGCAATGACGCGACGATACAGAAGAAGGAGACACCATCCATGCCTATGACCAGCCCAAGTGACCTCTTCCTGCATGAGCTTGGCGACATCTACGACGAAGAGAACCGCCTCCTCCAGATCCTGCCCGCGCTGGCTTCGGAAGTTGACAATCAGCAGGTGAAGCAGGCCTTCCAGCAACACCTGCAAGAGACCCAACAGCAGGTCAAGAACATCGAGCAGGTTTTCCAACTGATGGGCCAGCAGCCCAAGCGCGAGACCTGCGCCGCCATCCAGGGCCTCAAGCAGGAACACGACACCTTCATGAAGCAGGAGAGCCCCTCGCCCCAGATCACCACCATGTTCGACCTGGGCGCGGCGGCCAAGACCGAGCACTACGAGATCGCCTCGTACGAGGGGCTGATCGCGGCGTGTCAGTTGATGGGCCAGCAGGACTGCGCCCAGCTCTTGCGGCAGAACCTGCAACAGGAGCAGGCGATGGCCCAGCGGGTCAGCCAGCTTGGCAAGCAGCTCGGCCAGCAGATGATCGGCGCGATGAGCGGCCAGGCTGACCAGATGCAGACGGGACAGCAGACCACGACCGGCCTGTAAGTCACTCGCCTTCGAATCCTCCGGGCCGGGATGGGCAGGAACGCCCACCCGGCCCTTGCCGTCTGTGCCACAGTGTCCGAGAAACGCGCTAACTGCTATCGGCTATGACGCGGGAGCCGTTGCGTCGCGGCGGGTGGGCTCGCGGGTGGCCTGGAAGGTGGCGGCCAGCGCCGGCCGCATGACGCGGCGGTAGATATCGCTTTGCAGCAGCTCGTGCGGGTCGCACTGGGCTTTGAGAGCGGCGAAGCGGGCGAGGGTCTCCGGCGCGTAGGTGCGGCGGAAGTCCGCGGCGGTGAGAGTGCTGTCTTTGGCGAGGAAGAAGGCGCCGGAATCGGCGACGAGGGCGTTCAGCTCGGCCATGAGCGCGGCCATGCGCGCCTCGACGCGGCGCGGCACGGCGTAGTCCAGCGCGAGCGAATAGCCGTCCACCAGATAGTTGAGCAGGAACGGGCTGGGGCGGTGCTTCTTGAGCACGGCGAGCGAGGGGGCGAGACCGGCGGCCTGTGAGCGCGCGAGAATCTCGCGGAAGACGGCCGGTGCGGCGTCGCGCGGGACGAAGCTCTGATGCTGGATCAGGCCGCCGGGGCGGTAGATGCTCTTGAAGTTAGGGATGAAGTTGAGCATGAAGTTGGCGGGGACATACCGCTCGTCGTGCTGTCGGTCGGCGCCGGGCAGGTTGCCGCGAACCCACTGGGCGCGGTTGGCCAGGCGCGTGCCAAGCTGGCTGGCCATGGGCTTGCCCAGCACCGGAATCCAGGTGACTGGCAGCACGCCCAGAATGCGGCCGGAGGGTGGCTGGGAGGCGGGATCGAGCGAGGCGGCGGGGTTGGGGTCTTCGCCGGGGGCCGGCTCGCGCATGGCTTTGAGCAGGCCGCGACCGAGCTGGCGCCCGCGAGCGGCGGTATCAATCCAGCCGACGAGGTGGGTGGCGTCGCGCGTGCCGGCCTCGACGGCGGCGAGCAGCTCGGCCAGCGAAGGGTGCGCGGTCTGGCGGACGTGGACGAGGCCGGAGTAGATGCGGCGCAGGCGCAGGGTGATGGAGATGAAGGCGCCGAGCAGGCCCATGCCGCCGATGGCCGCATAGAAGAGATCGGCATTGGCGTCGCGCGAGCACTCGACGACCTGGCCGGAGGGCAGCAGCAGGGTAAAGCGGGTGACGTGCTCGCCGAAGGAGCCGTCGCGCCAGTTGTTCTTGCCGTGGATGTTGGCGGCGGTCGCGCCGCCGACGCTGACGGCCATTGTGCCGGGAACGACAGGCGGCCACCAGCCATCCGCGAGGGTGTGCTGCCAGAGGTCGGCGATGGTGACGCCCGGCTCGACGGTGGCTTCGCCGGTGGTGGGATCCCAAGCGAGGATGCGATTCATGAGGGAGCAGTCCACGACGATGGCGCCGGCGTTGAGGGCGGCGTCGCCATAGCTGCAGCCCGCGCCGCGCAGCGCGACGGTCTGGCCGGAGGCGGACGCGGCGCGGAAGGCGGCGGCCAGCTCGGCGGGCGAGCGCGGGCGGGCGACGCGGCAGCGTGCCTTGCTGCGCATCCCATACCCTTCCAGCGTCTCATCGCTGAGCGTCGGCGTGCGGTCGTTCATGGCTGAATCCCTCAATCCTGACGATTCTTCAGCGGCCCACGCCGGGAGCCCTCACCCCCCGGCCCCCCTCGCCTCGCAAAGAGAGGGGGAGCCACGTCACCGCGAGCATACCGGAAGATATAGCACAGACGCATCTCGAACGGGACCATTGGCACGCCGCCACGCCCAGCGATGGCCGCTGATAGCAAGTTGACGCGCGAGCGCGAGAGGACTACACTCGCACGGGCAACCGGGCCTATTTGGGGTGCCGGGGGAAGATGTCTTCCCTCGGATGGGGAACAGGAGCGTGGTGTATGCGGCGATCCCCAGGGCAATCTCGGCGTCGTGCGATCCGTCTGCCGGTCGTGCTGACCGCGAACGTCGCGGTGCTGGCGACCATTTTCGCATGCTGTAATCCAGGGCCGCAGGCGCCGGCGGGCGCGCGGCTGAGCCTATGCGCGGTGGACGCGGCGCGGGCGGTGGACTTCCCGCAGGATGCGTGCGTCAGCGGTGACTTCCGCGCGACGGGCAAGCCGCAGGAGCTGCGCCTGGCGGCGACGGACAAGGACGGCAAGCCACTCGCCGGTACGAGCATCAGCCTCACCGTCGGCGGCGCGAACAGCGCCAGCGCGACGCTGACCACCGACACAAACGGCGCGGCGAGCTATAGCTACAGCGGCGGCGCGGCGGGCACCGACACCATCCGCGCGACGCTGGGCAGCGGTGACGGAGCGCCCAGCGCCCGGCCGGCGGTGATCCACTGGCTCGCGCCGCACAGCGCGGTGCATCCCATCATCCTGGTTCACGGCATTCAGGAGGATGCGCTGGACTTCGCGCACCAGATCGATCCGAGCAATCCCAGCTACACGGACGCGGACCAGCTCAGTGATGGCAGCGAGCAGACGTGGACGGCGCTGATCGAGGCGCTGACGACGGTCTACGACCATTCGCACATGACGGCATTCTGCTATGTGGACGATCCCGCGTGGAAGCAGGGCGGGGCCGCGTGCCCGGCGCCGGAGACATCCACCTGCGCGGCGAGCGACTCGTGCGTGAGCCAGAGCTCGGTGGATGACAACGCGCTGCTGCTGGCGAAGGTGGTAGACGCGCAGAGCGCGGCGGCCGGGGGCAAGCCGGTGACGCTGCTCGCGTACAGCATGGGCGGGGCGATCCTGCGAACGCTGCTTGCGGGCTGCATCGATCCGACCGACGGCGTGACGGCGCGCTGCGCGGCATCGGCGGCGAAGGTTGACGCGGCATTCTTCCTGGACGGCGCACAGCAGGGGTCGTGGCTGATGACGGTCAAGCGCGGGGTGGAGGCGACGACGCTCTCCATCGCGGGAACGCCAAGCGGGACGCTGGCGCCGTTCCAGTCGGTGCTGCCGCTGCTGCTGGCGAACATCTATGGTGTGGTGAAGGTCAAGATGGGGCTGGGGCTGAACAACCCAGCAGAGACGGACCTGACGCCGCAGAGCGCCAACATCAAGGCGCACAACAGCGTGGCGCCGGCGGCGCAGGCGCGGCTCTACACCTTCTACGGCGACGTACAGTTCGGCATGGACGTGAGCTTCTTCACCTATACGCTGCCGGCACAGGCGAGCCTGCCGATGGGCGATCTGGTGATGCTGGCGCAGGACGACCACGCGCTCTCGACGCCGCTCTGGGGCGGCGCGTCGCTGTGCGACAACTGCCCGGCGCTCG
>JAICVS010000228.1 GCA_025935195.1 Ktedonobacterales bacterium | reverse complement strand
TCGGCCCCTCCGGCTCCGGCAAGTCCACCTTGCTCGGCATCATCGCCGGACTGGATAGCCCCACCGCCGGGCGCATCCTCGTGGACGGCACCGACATCACCACGATGAGTGAGGCCGGCCTGGCCGCCGTGCGCAACGCCAAGATCGGCATGGTCTTCCAGGCCTTCAACCTCATCCCCACCCTCACCGCCCAGGAAAACGTCGAAGTCCCGCTCTACGTCGGCAAGCACGAGGGCAGCCCATCCGCGCGCGCCAAAGAGATTCTGACGCTGGTCGGCCTGGGCCATCGCCTCGGCAACAAGCCCAACCAGCTCTCCGGCGGCGAGCAGCAGCGTGTCGCCGTCGCCCGCGCCCTCGCCACCCAGCCCGCCATCATCATCATGGACGAGCCGACCGGCAACCTCGACAAGAAGAACGGCGACAACGTGCTGCAGATGATCCGCGACCTGCGCGCCGCCACCGGCACCACCTTCGTCATCGCCACCCACGATCCCGATGTCGCCGCCGCCGCCGATCGCGCCATCCGCATCGTGGACGGCCTGATCGCCACCGCCGACTGAGCGTAGCTCACACCCGCCGCTTGAGGCGACACGTTTCGCGCGCCATACACGACCGCCATAAAGGACGCCGCACCCATGCAACTGTTCAAGCGCCTCGGCATGTACTGGAAGTATTCCACCCGCTCGCTCGCGCGCGGCGGCCAGCGCACCCTGCTCGCCATCTTCTGTGTCGCCGTCGGCGTGCTCGCCATCGTCGCCCTCCAGCTCGTCGGCAACATGGTCGGCGCCGCCCTCAGCACCAACGTCCGCGAGGGCAACGGCGGCGACATCTCCATCCGCAGCGACATCACCCCGCTCAGCGCACAGCAGCTTGCCACCTTCGACCAGCTCAAGTCGGACGGCACCATCACCAGCTACACCGCCGTCTCCACCCACGACGCCCAATCACAGGTGAGCGGTGGGAAGCAGCAGCGCTACAGCCTCTACGCTGTTGACCCCGCCACGTTCCCCGCCGCCGGCGCACCGATCTTCAACGACCCGTCCGGCGGCTCCTTCTCCAGCCTGATCACCGGCAACACCGTCGTCGTCACGCAAACTCTGCTCGACGATCTGAAGCTCAAGCGCGGCGACACCGTCACCGTCATCGTTCCCGACGACGGCCGCCAGTTCAACGCCACCATCGGCGGCGTCATCGCCGCCGCCGGCTTCTTCCACCGCGCCGAGCTGCTCGTCTCGATTGACACCTACAAAGCCCTGACCAGCAGCGCCGGCCTGCCCGTGCGCTACACCGCCGTCTACGCCAACGTTCCCGGCGGCACCGACGCCAACGAAGACACCGCCAAGACGGCCATCGCCAACGCCGTGCCCACCGCCACCATCACCACCACCAAAGATGCCTTGCAGCAGCAGCAGGACAACGTGCAGGGCATCCGCAACTTCCTGCAGATCGTCGGCTTGCTCGCGCTGCTGATCGGCGGCGTCGGCATTATCAATACCATGCAGGTCATGCTGCGCCGCCGCCGCGTCGAGATCGCCATGCTCAAGACCACCGGCTACCGCCAGCGCGACCTCTACGCCATGTTCGGCCTCGAAGCCGCCCTGCTCGGCTTGCTTGGCGGCGCTGTCGGCTCCGCCATCGGCGTCGGCGTCAGCTTCCTCGTCAAGGGCCTCGTCGAGCGGCTGTTCCAGTTCCACCTGCCCACCGTCATTGACCCGGTGACGGTCGCCTCCGGCGTCGCCATCGGCCTCTTCACCGCCCTGATCTTCGGCATCCTGCCGATCGTGCAGGCGGGGCAGGTGCGGCCGCAGGCGGTGCTGCGCGAGCTGCCCGAGGGCGGCGGCGTCCGCTCCGCGCTCCTCTCCATCGGCCTCGTCGCGCTGCTGGCGGTGCTCTTCTTCGCGCTGGCCCTCTCCATCCTGCAAAACACCTTCGTGACGCTGATCGCTGTCGGCGGCGCGGGCCTCTTCCTTTTCCTGCTCAGCCTCGTCTTCGCGCTGGTCGTGTTCCTGCTCAGTCGCTTCCCCGTGCTGGAGCGGCCGCGGCTGTGGTATCTGCTCGTCGTCGGCGCGGCGCTTGTCCTCTCCATCGCGCTCGCCCTTGTCCAGCCCGCCATCGGCGCGCTCTTCGCCGTGATCGCCCTGGCCGATCTCGTGCTCGTCTTCCTGCCGCGCAGCTGGAAGACCAACGTCAAGATGGCCCTGCGCAACATCGGCCGCGGGCGCACGCGCACCGTCACCACGCTCGTCGCGCTCTTCATCGGCGTCTTCGCCATCGGGTTGATCCTCGTCCTCGGCCAGAACATCAAGGACAAGATCAACACCGCGCTCTCCACGCAGATCCAGTACAACTCTTTCATCCTCGCCGGCCCCGCCGACAAGGCCCAGGTGGATGCGCAGATCGCCCAGATCGGCGGCGTCAAAGGTGAGCGTATCAACACCATCGCCCAGGCGCAGCCAGTCGCCGTGGACGACCGCTCCATCAAGGACGTCTTCGCCGGCGTGCCCGACCGCGGCGGCGGCCAGAACGTCCTCAACAAGCAGGAAGCCATCTCCTATATCAGCGCCCCCATCGGTTGGGACATCTCCGCGCTCGGCTCCGTGCCCGACGTCACGATCTCGTCGGGCCAGAACCTCTCCGCGGCGGATGCCGGAACGAACAACGTACTCATGCCGGATCGCGCCAAGCTGCCGCCGCTCAGCCTGAAGCTCGGCTCCACGATCACCATGCTCAGCAGCGATGGCAAGACGCCGCTCACCGTCACCGTCAAGGGCTTCTACTCCGGCATCAGCCTCGTCGGCGGCGGCATGTACAGCGATAACAGCGTCACCCAAACCCTCAGCGGCGGTCACCAGTTCTACGTCTATCAGCTCATCCTCGATCCCAGGCAGGCCGCGGATAAGCTGAACACGATCTCAGCGGCGGTGCCGGGCGCCACCACCTTCAACCTGGCGGATATCACCGTCTTCATCAACGACCTGCTCAACAACCTGATCGTGATGCTGACGGCCATCGCCTCGCTCGCCATGATCGCTGGCCTGATCATCATCGCCAACGCCGTCGCCCTCGCCATGCTCGAGCGTCGCCGCGAGCTGGGCATCCTCAAAGCCGTCGGCCATACCAGCCGCAGCGTCCTCTCCGGCGTGCTCGTCGAGAACGGCATCATCGGCTTCACCGGCGGGCTGCTCGCCATGCTGCTGGTCGCGCTGGCGCTGGCCCTGCTCGGCGCGTTCGTCTCCGCGTTCAAGGACTTCAGCGTCGCCTGGCC
Source organism: Ktedonobacterales bacterium (assembly GCA_025935195.1). GTDB lineage: Bacteria > Chloroflexota > Ktedonobacteria > Ktedonobacterales > JADMIN01 > JAICVS01. The sequence continues at coordinate 1,918 of JAICVS010000228.1, read as the reverse complement.
GATCACCGTCGGCATCGTGCTGGCGACCGGCGTCGTCTGCATGCTCGTCGCCGCCTTCGTCGCCGTCCGCGCCACCCGCGTCCGCCCGCTCGAAGTGCTGCGCTACGAATAACCATCCACCACGAGCCATCTCAACACATCATCGCCCCTTTCCCTCATGCGAGAGGAAAGGGGCGACGTGTATGCCTGTGCCGCTTGGTCGAGCTTCACGCATGTGTCATCGGTACTTTGTTGAAGATGTGGTAGGGTAGGGGGACGAGCGAAAGGAGGTGGCGCATGGCAGCGCCCCGCGAATCCCTGGCGGTGCCGGTGCCGCTGGAGCGGTATGCCCACGTGTTCGACGATCTCTTCCACCCCCAAATTCAACGCCAGCGCTTCCGCGCCTACCTCTCCGGGCTGTTACTGCCGCGTGATCGCACTAAGACGCTGACGGCCCTCGTCGGCGCCGAGCCGATCGTCCAGGCGCAGATCGCCCCGGTCCAGCAATTGCAGTTCTTCTTGACCGAGGCCGAGTGGGATGCTGCGGCACTGACCACGCGCCGGGTCGAGGGGCTGCTGCGCGACGCGGCGTGGACGGCGCCGCACGCCGCGGGTGTGCTGGTCATCGACGAGACCGGCGTGCGCAAGGACGGGACGCATACCGCCCACGTCGGCTCCCACTACCTCGGCACCATCGGCAAGACGGCCAATGGCATCGTGGCCGTCACCAGTTTGTGGGCCGACGACCAGGTCTATTACCCGCTGCATGTCCGCCCCTACACGCCAGCAACCCGCCTGTTAGGAGACAAGCAGCACCCCGCGTTTCGCACCAAGCCGTAGCTGGCCCTGGAACTCGTTCACGCCGCCCGCGCCGCTGGCATCCCGTTCCGTGCCGTGGTCGCCGACCGCCTGTACGGCGAGCACCCCGAGTTCAAGCGCACGATGTGGCGGGCTGACGTGCCCTACGTGCTGGCGGTCAAGCCGTCGCAGGTCGTCTGGACGCCGACGCCGGAGCCCGCGTCGCCCTGGGCGGTCCTGTGGGAGGCAGTGGACCGGCTGCGCTGGACGGTGCACAACGACACCGCGCCGCCAGGCGCCTGGACGCCGGTCGTGCGGCGCTTCCATGACGGACATGAGGAAACGTGGTGGGCGCTGGATCTGCGGCTCGGCAGCTACGCCCCGGAGTATCCGACCCGGCTCGTGGTGGCGACGAGTGATCCGCGGCTCCTCCCACAAGCGAGCACGTGGTATCTGGTCACGAACCCGCCCGTGCCCGGCACCTCCCGCGCCGCCGAGCATCCCACACTTCCCGTCGCCGATCTGGCCGAGGTGGTGCGGCTCTATGGGCTGCGCCAGTGGGTGGAGCAGGGCTACAAACCGGTCAAGCAGGAGCTGGAGCTGGGCTGGGCCGACTTCCAGGTGCGCTCCGATCGCGCCATCCGCCGGCATTGGGAGCTGGTCTGCTGTGCCTTCTGCTTCTGCTGGTGGGCAGACCGCTCCCGCGCGGACGCCTCCACCTCGGCGCTCGCCCCGCTTCCCGCCGCTCCCAGCGCGGGAGCGGGGGACCAATGGAGTTCAGGCCGCGCGCGTGTCACCGCAGGCCTCCCCAGACGAGCCCACCACCTCCTCGCGGTCGTCCGCGGGTCCACCGCCACGGCCCCGTCCGCCCTCGTGGCCGTTCGTCGTGCGCAGCCGCGTGTGATAAGGCCGTCGGCAGCGCCAGGACCGCTGGTGCATCGTCGCAGCCGCGGTCCAGGGTGGCCACGGCCGCGGGAGCCGGCTTCAGGAGCCGGCTTCAGGAGCCGGCTTCAGGAGCCGGCTTCAGGAGCCGTCTGGGAGTAGTCGGCGACGAAACGGGCGCGCAGGAGGCGCGCGCGCTCCACGTCGGGCGCCTCACAGCTGACGCGCACACGGGTCTGGCACCTCCTGGTAGAGTGCG
>JAICVS010000128.1 GCA_025935195.1 Ktedonobacterales bacterium | reverse complement strand
GATCATCCGCCTGCTGCGCGAGCGCGGCTGGGAGGCCCCCCAATGAGCGCGCAACCCACTCCCCAACCGCCCCAACCGACCTCCCAACCAAGCGCGCCCGCGCCTCAGCCCCCGCGTGAGATCGAGCGCCCCGCATCCGGCCGTCGCGAAGGCCAGGAACTGCGCCCCGTCTACGAGACCGTGCGCCTGCTCGCCCGCCCCATCGTCGCCCTCGTCTGCCGCTTGCGCACCGACGGCCTCGCCAACATCCCCGCCAGCGGCCCCGTCATCCTCGCCATGAACCACATCCACTGGACCGACATCCCCCTCGCCTCCCTCCGCGTCCCCCGCGTCACCCATTACATGTCCAAGGTCGAAAACTTCCGCGTTCCCGTCCTCGGCCAAATCCTGCGCTGGTGCGGCACCTTCCCCGTCCGTCGTGGCGAAGGCGACCGCGAGGCCCTGCGCACCGCCGAACGCCTGCTGAATGACGGCCAGATCATCGTCATCTTCCCCGAAGGCCACCGCAGCGGCACCGGCGTCCTGCTGCCCGCCCACCCCGGCGCCGCCTACATCGCCCTGCGCACCGGCGTCCCCATCGTCCCGGTCGCCATCACCGGCACCCAGCGCATGTTCAAGTCGTTGCGCCTCGGCCCCTGGGCGCCCCGCGTCACCATCCGCTACGGCCGTCCCTTCCATCTTGGCGACCCCGGCACCAACTCCCGCCGTGGCCGCGACGCCCTCGCCCAGGCCACCGAGCAGATCATGCGCGAGATCGCCGCCCTCCTGCCCCCCAACCAGCGCGGCCCCTACGCCGACCTTGCAGACACCTCCCCTTTGCCACAGCCCGCTGATCCGCCCACGTAGTGCCTCCCTACCGCCCCAGCAGCCGCAACAGCAGCGGCCAGAGGTGCGGCCCAAAGACGAACAGCCCGATCACCACCGAGAGGATCGCATTCGCCAGCACCGCCCCCGCCGCCACATCCTTCGCCACCCGCGCCAGCGGATGGAACTCCTGGGTCGCCAGGTCCACACACGCCTCGGCCACCGTGTTGAACATCTCCGCGACGAACACCCCCGTGATCGCCACGAAGACCATCGCCCACTCCACCGGCGCGATGCCCAGCCACAGCCCCAGCGCGATGGCCGCCGCCGCGATGGTCAGATGCACGCGCGCGTTACGCTGCGTCCGCACGGCATGCCACAGCCCACGCCAGGCATAGACAAAGCTGCGCAGGAAGGCCCGCCACCCCGGCGCCGCGCCCGGCAGCTCACGCCCGGCCTCCGCCGCCACCGCCCGCGTCACCGACGAGGCCACCTCCGGCCCCGGCAGCTCTGGTTCAGGAGCCGCCATCGCCGGAGTGGGTGGAGACATACGCGGCATGGGCTGCCGTCGCGCGGCTGGCACGCCCGGCTGTGCGGCACCGCGCACCGCTCCGTTCCGCGCCTCGCGCGCCGCCTTTGCCGGCACCCGGTTCGCCATCGCTCTGCCCCGCTATCTCGCTATCGGCTCGCTATCGGCTCGCTATCGCGCGATCCCTACGCTGGAAAGGACCGCCTCTTGATGGGCCACCATCGCCCGGTAGCCCGCGTCGGTCTGGTCGTCGTAGCCGACGAGGTGCAGCACGCCGTGGGCCAGCAGGTAGGCCAGCTCCCAGGCGGCGCTGTGGCCCGCCCGCGTCGCCTGCCGCGCGACGGCGTCGCGCGAGAGGGCGATGTCGCCCAGGTGCGGCGGCTCGTCGTCTTCACCCACGCCGGCCCGAAAGACAAACGGCTCCGCTCCCTCGTCATCGCCGTCTTCCTCATCCGTCAGATCGCCAGGCGGCGGCACGTCGCCATTGCCTATCACGCCCGGCTGCGCGCCGTCCAGCCGTGCCAGCGCCGTGACATCCTCATCGGGTGCTTCGGGCGCCTGCCAAAGCTCATCGGCCGGCGCATCCACCAGTGGCGCGTCAGTGAGCGGGAAGGAGAGCACGTCGGTCGCCTCGTCGCGCCCACGATAGTCACGATTCAGCGCGCGGATGCCCTCGTCGCCGGTGATCAGCACGCTCAGCTCCACCGGCCGCACCACGCCGGCGCGCGCCAGCGTCAGCGCCACGACCCGCCGCAGCATCATGTCGTCCAACCTGAAGACGGTCTCGGCGAGCGCATCGGGCGGCTCGACCGCGACCGCCAGCACCAGCCCGTCGTCCACGCGCCGGGCCAACTCGTCCAGGTTATCCGGCGGCTCATGCCCCGTATCCAGAGGTCGCCTCGCTTCCGCTCCGCTCTGTTCCGCCCGCGGCCCGCTCACTCGTCCCGATCTCGCCGAGCACCACGTGGGCCATTCGCGGACTCCGAGGGCATTGTACGCCGTGGGGGCAGAGCGCCGCGCGGGCTGCCCTGGGCGCCGGAGGTCGGCGGCCCACGACGGGGCGCACCCGGCGGAAGCTGGCGACGCGGGTCCATGCGCCCCGACGGTACACGCCGCGCTCGCGCGAGCTGCATAGCTGCCTCACGCTGGCGGATCAGCGCGTTGCGGCGGCGCTGGCCCTGCACCACGACGTATCCGGCGGCGATCAGCCCGGCCGCCAGCACGCCCAGCAGCCCTAGCAACAGCGGATTCGGCCCCTGGGCAGGGACGGCCGCCTGGATGGCGGTGACGCTGACCTGCACGGTATCGGTTCCCGGCACGCCGGCCTTGTCGAAGGCTTCCACCGCGACGGTGTAGTCACCGGCCTTGGCGTAGGTGTGCGTAGTGGTAGGCTGGTTGGTGGTTGCCTGGGGTGTGCTGTCACCAAAGTCCCAAGAGTACTTGACGAGCGTGTCGCCCTGTGGCTGCGAGGGGGGTGTCGAGCGCGAGGCGTCGAAGGTGATGGTGCCGCCGGCGGGCACGGCGCTGTCGCTGGCGGTGACGAAGACGCTGGGCAGCTCCGGGGCGACGACGATGTTCGTGGTGGCAACCGACTTGGCGCCGCGTCCGTCCGTGGCGATCAGGGTGACGAAGCTGCTGCCCGTCAGCACGAAGGCGTGTGAGACGTGGGCGCCGGTGGCGGTGGCGCCGTCGTTGAAGTTCCAGGTGTAGGTGAGCGGCGAGCCATCCTGCGAGTGGGAGCCGGCGGCGTCGAAGCTGACGGTGCCGGCGAGGGCGACGGAGGGCGCGCTGGCGGTGATCTTCGCCACGGGGGGATTGCCCGGCTCGGAGGCGACGACGGTGATCTGGGCGCTGTCGAAGTCGGGGTTCCAGTCTTGCTGGGTGTCGTCGAAGTTTGCCAGCCGGACGTTGTAGGTTCCGGGCTTGGCGAAGGCATGCGACGGGGTGGAGACGTAGACGAGCGGGGTGCCATCACCGAAATCCCAGCGCAGCTTGAAGGTCTTGGGGTCCACGCCGGCCACACGGCTCAGATCCTCGCCAAAGGTGATCGACTGGCCGGCGACGTAGTTCAGCGGGAAGATGCCGACAGGGGTGTCGAGCGGCTGGCTGGGTAGGACAGGATGCACGATGGAGGCGGCCTTATCGGCCAGCATGGTCTGCGGGGTGAGCAGGCCGCAGGCGCGCGCCGTGGCTACGGAGCCGCCGGTGAAGGCGGGAGCGATCATCGGGGCGAAGACGCCCAGGGTGAGGCTGATCACGACGGCCGCCGGCAGCAGCAGCGCCCGCGCTCGTATCGCGCCACGGACCGCGCCCCTCGGCGCATCAGAATGAGCCTGCCACGGCATGCGCCCGCCTCCTCCCGCGATCTCTGGCGGCCCAATATCCGCCTGGTCTGCCAGACTCCGCTCGAATTATGGCAATCGGGTGGCGGTCTGTCGAGCCAGTAGGCGCATGGTCACATCGCGAAGGAGTCCTCACCCCCGGCCCCTCTCCTTGCGAGGAGAGGGGAGACAGAGCGTGCGAGGCGGGGAGCCAGGCTAACTGCGCGTGGGCGACTGCGCCATGTGTTGCAGCACCTTGCTGATCAACGCACGGGCGGCCGACGGGTCAATGCTGAGGTCTTCGGCGACGCGCGGCACGAGCAGCTTGGTCTGGGTAGCGGTGAGGCCGCGCTTGCCCAGGGGGATGTTGAGGTCGCGCATGGCGCCGGTGATGGCCTTGATGTGGGCCGGGCTTGGCCCATTCATGGCGTTGAGCAGGCTGTTGGCCTGGCCGGGGCGCACGGCGCGGCGGGGGCCGGTGGTGCCGGTCATGGCGTCGGCTTCGGGCGCGTCGCCGAGCTGGAGAGCCGGATCCGGCATGTCGCTGGGCGTCGGCGGGCGGCGCTGGCCCCAGCCGGCGATATCGGCGGCGGGCAGGCCGGAGGCGTTGGCGACATCCGGCTCGCGCATGAGGGAGGGCTGCGCCAGCGCGCCGGAGCGCGGGGCGCTCATCGGGGCGGGGCGGGCGGCCGGGACGGCAGCGGCGGCATGGTTGGACATGGAGGTGGCGCGGCCGAGGTCGCGCTGATGCGCCGAGGTAAAGAAGGAGACGACTTTCTGCTCGCCGTCGCCAGCGGGCGCCTCGATGGCCGGGGTGTCGGTGTCGTCGCCGCTCTCCGTGCTGACCTCGGAGACCGTCACAACCGGACCGGTGTCTGGCTTGCGGGAGAGGAGCGCGGAAGCCTGCTCGCGCGCGGTGGCGGCGGTGGCAGCCATGCCACGCAGCTGCGCCTCACGGACTTTGGCGTTGGCCTCGGCGCGCAGCCGCTTGATCTCGGCCTCCTGCTGGAGGCGCAGCAGGCGCTCTTCGTGGCTCTCGCGCAGGGCGGCCAGCGAGCGGCCGGTCTCGGTCGGCTGGACGAGCGCCCAGAAGAGGCCCCAGAACGGCGGTGCGACAGCGGCGAAGATCATGGTCAGCGGCACCTGCGCCTGTCCGAGCTGCGGGAACAACTGATAGGCGTACTGATCGGTCGGGAACGAGACAAACTTGACCGAGCGATACGCGAGGCTGTTCCACACGGTGATACCCGTGGCGACGACGACGCCGAGGCCGCAGAAGAAGGCGCGGATGTGGTGCCCCTTGCCCCAGTGCCAGGGGGCGAGCACGGAGAGGAGGTAGGCCATGCCGACGACGCCGACGGAGAGGAAGCCCCAGAGGCCGACCTGGGCGATCTGCTGGGCGACGTTGCCGTTGGGCGCGGTGACGCCATCGGAATAGACGTAATAGTTGAAGATGACGTCGGGCACATAGAGCACGATGGGGAAGATGTAATAGACCTTCACCAGCCAACTGGGCAGCGGCAGCACTTTGTCCTGGTCGGTTTGTTGCGCCTGCTCCGCTCCCATAGCGAGCGCGGCGGAGGCAGCGCGGTCGGCCGCTATCGCGCCCTCGGCGCGTGTCGGCGATGCGGCAACTCGTGCCATACTGTTTCCGAACCTCCCTGTGTCTTTTGCCCAATCGAGTTTCGGGCAAATGCGATGTATTGTTCCCGGCCGCGGTCTCACAAGATGCCCGCACGCCGGTCATCACCAAGGATACACATCATGCAGCGGCTGAAAGAGCCGCCCCTGATGCGTGGCGACAGGAGAATAGCACCTCCAGCGGGATTTGCAATGGCACAAAAGGGCGCACAGCACAGTACTGATCGCACAAGCCAGTCGGGCCGCGCAAGATTGATGATAACCGCCAGGCGAAATTAGGAGATAATACCCAGGGCGGCATCCATTTGGGCTACACCGGACGCTTACCAGTTGTGGTTGGCCGGCGCGCGAGTTGCGGGCGCCACGGCTGGTGGTGGTGCGCGCATCCCAGGCGTTATGCGACTTCGCGGCGGGCGATGTTTCTCTCGCGCCCGCGTCTGGAGGCGCTGCAGGATCAGATAGGCGGATTCGCCCGCAATGGTCTGCGTGGGCGGTCACATTGCGGCAACTCGTGGATGATCGGGCTACACCAAGTGGGCTATGGGGCCGCGATATGCGACGAGGAGCGGCAGTGACGCATGCCAATGTTGACCGGCGCGGTGAACATTGCCGTTTTTGCCGCTTTTCGATGCGGATCTGATGTCGTCCCGATTCCGGTCCTGATTTCAAGCGGGTTTGCCGGGTTTGCCAACGCCAAGTCGTGGCAAAAGTGGCAACGATCGCGGCAAAAACGGCAAGGGTGGCAATGCGGATGGCAATAAGACGATAGGGGAATCGAACCGCAGAGGGCGCAGAGGAGGAGAGAAGAGAGGAGAGAGAGGAGAAACGAACGCGGAGGAACGCGGGGAATGGGAACGACACGGCTGACGAGGCGGGTGTTGAGTGGGATGCGGGGATGTTCATGGGCCTGTACCTGACGCATCAGCGAACTTATGTTCTTGTGACAGTATAGCATGGGGAAAGGGACGGCGCAAGGGCCAAATCCGTTGCGGCGGTGGCGAGGAGAGGCGCGCAACGGGCCGGCACGGGAGTTGCACCTGATGGCGGGGCAAGGGCACGAGAGCGCGCCGGGTGCGCGAGTCGGTGAGCCGGAGCGCGGCCGTGCGGCAGAGGAGGAAACAGATGGCAGGTATGGCAGATATGGGGAATATGCGGCCAGGGCAGAACGCGGTGCCGATGCGCGAGGGCGGCGGCGGCACGGATGCTCAGGATCAGGATGTCGAGGGTCTGTATGCACGGATGCGGCCGGATCAGCGCACCGCCGTGGCGAATGAGTTCATCCGCGTGCTGTCGCTGGCGGGCGATCCGATAGTCCAGCACTTCAGCCAGGAGGATCAGGTGCGGCAGCGGGAGATGACGGGCGCGGCGGCACCAGGCCATGCGGAGCCGATCCCGCCAGAGATGCAGCCGGCGGAGGCGGTGGTGGAGCTGCACCGGTATGTGCGTGAGCGGCGCCCGGATCTGTTCGAGCAGGTGATGCGACACCCAGTGACAGTGGCGGCGATGCGGGCGCCGGGGGCGGCGCCGATCCCTGACGACGAGCGCGAGGCGGTGGGGCCGCCGGTGCCGCCGGAGAGGTGGCAGGAGCGGCAGGCGGAGAAGGTGGACGAGGAGGACGATACAGGGGAGGTGCGAAATGGGCCGGAGGAGCATGGCGCGTACGACCGGGATGACGCCAGCGATGCGCCGGACGCGCTGATGGAAACCAACCGCTTTATGGACGAGCAGCAGCACTATCGCGTTGAATAGGCGAGCGGGGGATCACTCGCTAGCGTCGGTGGTGTCGGCGTCGCGAGGGAGCACGGGGGCGGCGGCGGGGGCGCTGTCTGAGAACCAGACATCGAAGTCGCGGCGGTTCCAGGGGAGGGTGGGCGGCTCGGAGGGGGGGAGCGCTGGCTCGATGGATGTAGCAGTACCCGGAAGCTCGCCCCAGCGCGCGCCGGGCATGGCCTCGACGGTGTAGAGCTCGCGCCGGTTCGATTCGACGAGATGGGTCATGCGCAGGAACCAGATGGCGAAGTCGGGCTGGGCGAAGACGTGGGTCAGGCGCCGCTCCCACTCCTCGAAGCTCGCGACCTCGGTCTCGGAGATCACGGTGATGTAGGCGCCGTCACGCTCGGCCAGGATGCGACCGGCATACACAGCGTTCCAGCGGCGATGGGCTTCTTTGAAGAGATCGAGCAGATCAGCGCCCTTGCCGTACTTGGCCTGGAAGACCAGGCGCACCATCATCATGGAGTCCTCCTCGCCGGATGCCCCTGGCGAGCGGCGGGATGCTGGCTCGCGGGGCGGGTCGCCGAGGCGTGGACTCGGCAGGGCGGTCAGTACGGTATCGCGCTACTGGCTCGGCCCGACAACGGGCCGCCCTATCGGCGTTGCCGGGAGACTGTTAAATGCCTCCCCGGCAACACGGTCGCATGCGCTACTGATGACGCATGCTGTCTGGGTTGTGGTGCCTGAGACCGGGAGCATCCCCGTTACGGGGGAGCTGCTCCCCGGCCTCAGGCGCTAGCGTCTGAGGACTCAGACGCGAAAATCTACGATGGATGGGTTACGGCAACGACAGCGGGCAAGGATTGGCGCTGGCGTTGGTGAAGGAGATCGTGCCCTTCGTGTTGGTGAGCGTGTTGCTGGCGTTGAAGAACTGCACGGTGTAGGTGCCGGCCGGTTCGTTGGTCGCCGTGGTAATGCTGAACAGGTTGGTGTTCGAGGTGTTCTGCAGCACCAGCGGCTTGCCGGTCGGGCCGGTCGAGATCGGATCGGTCTTGCCGGCGAAGGGGTTGCCAGCGTAGAGCACCAGCTGCGCCGACTGCACGACATTGATGTTCCAGGTCGCCGAGATCGGGCCGTTGCCGGTGGTGGTGAACTGCACCCAGAAGGTCTGGCCGCTGAGCAATGTGCTCGGCAGGTTGACCGGAACGCTGCAGGCCAGCGCCGTGTTGGCCGGCGTGGGCGTGGGCAGCGGGCCGGAGCCGGCCGGAGCCGGCGGCGGCGGCACGAAGCCGTACGACCAGGCACGACCGTGGCCGGCGCGCACACCTGTGACTGGGTCATCGAACATGAAGAGCGTGCCCGCGGCCGGGCTGTTGGGATCGTTATCTACCGTCATGCCGAGCAGGAATGGCATGATGGTCGGCACGCCCGGCGTGAGGGTCGGATCGAAGGGGCGCGTGTTGAGGTTGGTGCCATTCATGCTGGCATACACCGTGGCCTCCGGCGAGCCGGCGGCGGGCACCATGCCCTGCGTCACGTAGACGGCAGCGGTGTTGTCAGCGGGGTTGTACTGGTAGACCGTCGAGGCGCCGAAGCCGGGGCCGTCGGAGAGGTAGACCAGGTTGTTGATGGTATCCACGGCGGCGCCGCCGCCGAAGACCGCGCCCGGCGTGCCGACCGGCAGGATGGTGCCGGTGCAGGGGTTGGCGCCGGCCTTGCCGCAGGCAGCCGCATTCTGCAAGACGGCGAAGTCGCGGTTCTCACCGTAGTACAGGTCGTAGGCGCCCGCGCCTTCGCCTGGATCGGCGAGGATGGCGATGGTGCCGTTGAGGCCTTTGCCGTCGGTGGAGCGGGCGACGACGTCAATGGTCTGATTGCGTGGGTCAGCACGCGGGTTGTTGACGCGGCGGATGAAGCTGTCGAACTGGCCGTCGAAGTAGAGCGCGCCGTCGGGGGCCAGCGCGAGGCCGAGCAGCCGCGGGACGGCGGTGAACTGGGTGTTGGCCGTCATCAGCTGCGGGTTCGAGACGGCGCCCAGGCCGCTGTCGCCGGCGGGGTCGTAGGTCAGGCGCCAGAGGCCGCGGCTGAAGCGGTCGATCTCGTCCACGTAGACGAAGTGGGTGCCATCGGGGATGCCGGGGATGCCGACGTTGACTGTGGGGTCATACGCGGCCTGCGCGGGCGTGCCGATGGTGCCGTCGTCACAACTGGCGAGGTTGACGGCGTGCAGCGAGGTGCCGGGGACGGGGTCGGTGCGGCAGAAGCCGTTGCCCTCATCCGAGGTCCAGATGTGCTCGACGCCCGAGGCGTCGGGCAGCAGCACACCGCCGCCGGTCGGGGCCTGCATGCCCCAGGCGTAGAGCGAGGCGGTCTGGCCGGGGATGGTACCCGCGGGGGTGTCGGGCTGGCAGGGCTGACCAGGCAGTCCGGCACAGTCGGGCGTGGCGCCGGCTGGCACCGTCCAGATGTGGCCGACCTCGAAGACCTCGTTGAGCACGTTGAAGGTCGGGTCATCACCGATGAACACGTTGCCGCTGGGGTCCACGCCCAGGCCGGTGACTTGCTGATAGGTGGTGGTGGTGAGGCCGTTGTAGGGCGAGACGTAGGACGGCACATTCTCCGAGTAGAGATCCTGGACGTTGGTGTTCGGGTTGTAGCGCAGGACGCTACCGACCAGCGCGTTGGTCGGCCCGGTGCCGACGTAGAGGTACTGGCTGGTGGTGGTGCCGTCGTTTTGCGGGAAGACCGCCATCGCCGAGGGGAAGAAGATCGACATCGGCGAGAAGACAGTGGCGCAGCCGCCGATGCCATTGGCTGGATCGAGCGCGGGGCAGGTGGCGACATCGGTCATCACCGTGACACCATCGCCGCCGACCTCGGAGATGTACATATCGCCGACGGTGTGGGTGCCGTCCGCCGAGGGGTGGTTGAAGATGGCGATGCCACCCTTGACGCCCTTGTGATGCGGGTCGGTCGTCTTGGAGATCAGCACGGCGGTCTGCGTCGTCAGGTCAGCCGCGCCGGGGTTGGTGATGCGCGCGAGGTGCGGCGAGCGCAGGAAACCAACGTAGAGGTTGCCGTCGGGGCCGAGCGCGACGCCAGCGGGCTTGAAGCTGGCGCCGGTGGTCGGGTCGCAGAAGATGCCGTTGGCGCACGCGCTGCCGGCGACGCCGCCCTGGGGGGCGACGAGCACGCCGCTGTTGGGGACGATGCCGCCGTTGCCGCCGTCGAGGGTGGCGTCGAAGGTGAGGCGCACGGGGCCATGGCTCTTGGCGGCCATGTCGGCGATGTACACATTACGCAGCTGCTTGCCGGTGGTGGCGTCGGTGAAGAGCGGGCCAGCCACTGCCTGCACGCCCTGCTTGGCGGTGAGGTCGCAACTGGCGCTATTGGGGGTGAGGCCGCCGGCGCCGTCGGGGTCGTACCGGCAGAAGCCGGTGAAGAGCGGGGCGGGCGGAGGCGCGCCAGGCTTGCCGGAAACCGTGAAGGGGCCAAAGCCATTGTTGGACGACCACAAGTGGCCGGTGGTGCCGGGACCATCGCCGCCGAGCCAGACGGAGTTGGTCGGCAGGCTGATGCCGGAGGTCACCAGCGTGCCGTTGACGGCCTTGGCGACGAAGGCGTTGAAGACCGCGAACACGGGCAACGCGACGATGAGAATGAGCAGCGGTAATGTGCTGGGCTTGCGCAGGCGTCGCGCAATCACGGGAGCCTGGCGCCATTGGGCGCGCGCCCAGGCACTCGCTCGCGCCCTGAGCTGGAGAAGGGATTCTTGATCGAAACCCATATGTCTGTCACCTCGTCTTGATGGGAGCACTTTGTGTAAGGTGTCCAGCGCGCTCCCGGGCGCCGAACTGTCTGAACTGACTGGTGCGCGCGTGCCGTGCCGTGCCCCTGCCACCTCCTCCCGACCGCTTCCGCGCGGGCGCTCACGCTTCTCCCGCCGCCGCATGCGGCGGACGCTCACCGGCGATGACCTACAATTTGCCCCTGCCTATATGGTCCGTACACGGCGGGGGCGAGCGTGCGCACTCGCGGTATGCGCCAAGAGACACTGCCCCACTGAGACTGTACAGGAAAGGGGAGCCTGTGCGCGTCTGCCGATCAGCCAGAGTTGTATATGTCATCCGACATATTAAGTGCGCGACTCTAGGTAAATGTGCTGACCGCATCCCGCGCAAGCGCGTATGGATGGGGATACGTGGATGCGTATTTGTACGGAGAGTCCTCACCCCCGGCCCCTCTCCTCGCAAGGAGAGGGGAGCCAGAGCCGGCGAATACATTCGCGCCTGGGGGGCCGTTGGCAGCGAAGTCCGGATGGCTGGCGAATACATTCGCGCCTAGGGGCCTGCGGCCGCGAAGTCCACCTTCGTGGACTGGAGAGAGATGGTGGAGATCATTTCGTCGTCTGGGCGCCGGCGGTGGAGCCGAGGTCGAAGAGGATGGGTTGCGGCTGCGCGGGGTCGGTGTAGCGCAGCAGCAGCTTGCGCGCGCCGAGCGAGACGACGAAGGAGAGCTTGCCTTCGATCTGGGCGTGCGGCTGGAGGGCGCCGTCGTGGAAGGTGGCGGAGGTGGCCTGGATGGGGGTGTCGCTGTTGTCGGCGATCAGGACGAACTGATCGGGCGAGTAGGCGGCTGGCGCGTCCAGCTCGTTGGTGATCGAGACGAGCACGTCGAGCTGCACCTGATCGGGGGAGACGAGGTTCTGGATGCCGTGATTGACGCCGGCGAGCTGCTGGCTGGTGAGGCCGGTGCTTTTGTCCACCGATTCGATAGTGACGACGCCGAAGCTGGTGCGGACATCTTGGGCGAGGCCGAAGGGGCCGCTGTGGTTGGCGCCGCCGCGCGAGCTGACACCGAACCAGCCGAACATGCTGGCGGCGAGGAAGACGCCGACGAGGGCGAGGGTGGCGACGCCGCCGAGGAAGGCATAGAGCGGCAGCACGCCGGAGCGCCCGCCACGCCGGCGCCACTGGCGCGGCAAGCGGAGAAACGGGCGCCGTTTGCGGGCGGACGGCCGTGGATGGCTCGCACGCGCGGACGATGGGCGAGCCGAGCGATCATCGCCGGTCGTCTTCTCCAGCAGCTTCATCGTGATTCCCCTGTTGTGATGATGCCTATCCTGGATTCTTCCGCGGCCGGCGCGGGGAGTCCTCACCCCCCAACCCCCTCTCCTTGCGAGGAGAGGGGGAGCCACGCCGTACCGGGTGGGCGGTTTCCGTGAAGAATCCGGGGTATTGTGATCCGACTACCAACTAGGGGCAGCCGGACTTCATGTAGCTGACCTGCGCCGTGGTGGCGGGCAGAGTGGGGCCGCTGTCGAAGAAGTAGAGGGTGTAGGTGCTGGGAGCTACTTTCTTCTGGTTGACAGAGTAGGTGGCTTTGACGCCGATGTTGCGCGCGATCTGCCCGGGCAGCGGCTTGGTAGCCGATGGGTTGGCGATGCCGTTGAACGGATTGCCGGCGTAGAGGCGCAGCTCGCCGCGCTGCGAAACGGGCAGGGTCCAGGTCGCCAGCACGGGGCCGGAGGCGGCGGTGGTGAAGGTGACGTAGT
>JAICVS010000246.1 GCA_025935195.1 Ktedonobacterales bacterium | reverse complement strand
CCACCCGCGCCCTGGCCGACGATCCCTTCGCCATCCCCCTCTGGCGCCTGCTCGCCGATGCCCACCACCACCTCAATGCCCCCGCCGAGGCCCTCACCGCCCTCGACCGCGCCCAGGCGCTCACCCCGCTCAGCGACACCCACACCCGCCTCGCCATCCTCGCCGAGCGCCGCGCCATCCAGAGCGAGCAACAGCAGTGGCCCGCCGCCCTCGCCACCCTCCAGGACGAGCTGCGCCTCGCCCCCGACGATCCCGCCCGTCTGGAAACGCTGGCTGATCTGCAAGCAAAGACCAACCATCCTCAGGACGCGCAGGACACCCTGCGCCGTCTCACCGCGCGCCCCAACGCCCGTGCGGCCGCCTGGTTGGCCCGCGCTCGCTTCGCCCTCGCCGCCCACGACGCTCGCGACGCGCAAACCGCGCTGGACGCCGCCGCCCGCCTCATCCCCAACGCCGCCACCGACCCTGCCCTCACCGCGCTGCGCACCCAACTGGACGAGCTGCTGCGGCCCATCCCACGCGACCGCTTCCCCCAGCGCCTCACTGACCTCGGCTTCAGCGCCCGCCAAGAGCGCGACGTCGCCTACATCCTGCCCCCGCTCTGCCCCGTCGCCGCCGGCCCCTTCCTGATGGGCAGCGACAAGCGGCGCGATCCCCAGGCGTACGACAATGAGCAGCCGCAGCACAGCGTCACCCTGCCCGCCTACCAGATCGCGCGCTTCCCCGTCACCGTCGCCGAATACGCCTGCTTCGTGCGTGCCGGCCACAGCGAGCCTGGCGACTGGCCGGCCCAATTGGGCCGGCTCGACCATCCAGTCGTCTCTGTCTCCTGGCACGACGCCGTGGCCTACGCCGCCTGGCTCGCCCAGCAGACCGGCCAGCCCTGGCGGCTGCCCAGCGAAGCTGAATGGGAGAAAGCCGCGCGCGGCACCGACGGGCGCCTCTACCCCTGGGGCAACACCTTCGACGCATCCCGCGCCAACACCCGCGAGAGCGGCAAACGCGCCACCACCCCCGTCGGCGCGTACCCGACCGGCGCCAGCCCCTACAGCGCGCAGGACCTGGCCGGCAACGTCTGGGAGTGGACCACCACTATCTTCAAGCCGTATCCTTACAGGCAAAATGATGGAAGAGAAGACCTGAAATCAACTGAAAATCGTGTGCTGCGCGGCGGCTCGTGGGGCGACGACGCCAGGGTCGCGCGCGCGGCCTACCGCGACCGCGGCCGGCGGGGCGTCCTCCTCGGCGACCTCGGGTTCCGGCTCGCTGTGGCTCCGGCGCGGGCTGGTTCATAGTACATTGCAGATATTCTAATTTCTTGCTTTCTAAATATAGTTCGATACAGTGTGACGGTGAGGGGAGCAGGGGGGAAGAATCGCGCGCAGCGCGGAAAATTTTGGCGCTTTTTGGGGCATACCTGGCCTGCCTCTCCCAGCGCCGTGACATCCACGCCCCCGCAGCCGTTCAGTACCGCAAGGACAGGCAGGCATGCCCTTGCGATAAGACGGTGTGGTATGGACGCTTCCTGGCATGAATGTCAGGGGAATCCCGGCCCATCATGCACGGCGGATACCGCGACACTCCTGAACAATTCGCTATCATGCCCGCGCCCATCCGCCGGCCATTCATGGCCGCGCGCGTGATACCGCTTTGGTCTGAGGTATTGGAGAACCCGCCACTCGCATCGGGCCAGGGATTACCCCCGGCATTCATGCCGGGAGGCCAACGAACGACACCATTCTCGCCCAAAACAGCATCACGCGGAGTCACCATGAGCTCGCTCTACGACACCCTCTGCTCCTT
Source organism: Ktedonobacterales bacterium (assembly GCA_025935195.1). Taxonomy (GTDB): domain Bacteria; phylum Chloroflexota; class Ktedonobacteria; order Ktedonobacterales; family JADMIN01; genus JAICVS01. The sequence continues at coordinate 2,267 of JAICVS010000246.1, read as the reverse complement.
CGAGAACCTGCTGCGCGCCTACCACAGCGCCGCGCGCGGCAAACGCGCCCGTCCCGACGTCGCCGCCTTCGACTACCACCTCGAAGCCCAGCTGCTGCGCCTGCGCCGCCAACTGCTCAGCAAAACCTACCGCCCCGGCCCCTACCGCCGCTTCACCATCGCCGACCCCAAGCCGCGCGTCATCTCCGCCGCCCCCTTCGCCGACCGCGTCGTCCATCACGCCCTCACCAACGTGCTCGAACCGCGCTTCGAGCGCCGCTTCATCGCCAACTCGTACGCCAACCGCGCCGGCAAGGGCATCCATCAGGCGCTCGACCGCGCCACCCACTTCGCGCGCCGCTACCCATACGTCTTGCGCTGCGACATCGTGCAGTTCTTCCCCAGCGTGGACCACGCCGCCCTGCGCCGCATTCTGGCGCGTGTCGCGCGCGACGACGACGTGCTGGCGCTCTGCGACCTGATCCTGGCCGGCGGCGCCCACGAGCTGACCGATCAGTACACGCTCGTCCTCTATCCCGGCGATGACCCCGCCGACCCAGAGCAGGCCGCCGCCCGCCCGCGCGGCCTGCCCATTGGCAACCAGACCTCGCAGTTCTGGGCCAACTGCTACCTCAATCCCCTCGACCAGTTCGTCACGTCCGAGCTGCGCTGCCCCGCCTACCTGCGCTACGTGGACGACTTCCTGCTCTTCGCCGCCGACAAGCCCACGCTCCACCGCTGCAAGGCCGCCATCAGCGCCTTTCTGGCTACTCGCCCGCGCCTGGTGTTACATGAGCGCGAGAGCGTCGTCTCTCCTGTTGAGACCGGCATCCCCTTCCTGGGCTTCCGCGTCTATCCCGACCACCGTCTGCTGCGCCGCCGCAACTGGCTGGCCTTCGCGCGCCGCCTGCGCGACATGGCCGATCAGTACACGGCTGGCGAGCTCGACGCGAGCGCAGTAAGCGCGCGCGTGCGTGGCTGGGCGGCGCACGCCGCCCACGGCGACACCTGGGGCCTGCGCCGCTCCCTGTTCGACGCCACCATCTTTCGTGCGCCCGGAGCCACGTTGGATGCGCGCGGCGGATGATACCGCTGTGGTCCGGGGTGATGTCATTGCCCTGACCGCTCCGAGACCGGGATGAGCCCCGGCATGATGCTTTTTGACACATTGATGCGGACACATCTCCGGTTCTGAGTCCGCGACGGCGGACGTGGCGGCCAACGGCCATCCAGGCGCGATTTCAATCGCCAGCCGGCCCGCACGGCGCTCTGTCCGTCCTCAATTGTCAAACTCCATCATGCCGGGGAGCGTACGAACGGGAAGCGTACAAACAACACCCTTGCCCAATCCGCTGTGAGCGCATCCGATGAAAGAATCACCCGTCTTCGTCAAGCTGTTTGACTTCGTCGCCTGGGTGATCCCGCTCACGGTGAAGTTCCCGCGCGAGCAGCGTTTCGTCGTCGCGGCGGCGCTCCAGCGTGTCACGCTGGCGGCCCACGAAGCGCTCATCCGCGCCGGGCATGGCGGCGCCCCCGCCGTCACCCTGGCGCACCTCGACGAGGTCGCCGTACAGCTCGCGCTCGTGCGCTTCTACCTGCGCCTGAGCCACACCCTCGCGCTGATCACCGTCAACCAATACGAATACGCCGCTGAGCGCCTGAGCGAGATCGGGCGCCTGGTGGAAGCCTGGCGGCGCGGCTGCCGCGCCAAGGTGGCCGCCGCCGTCACATCATCGGCAGCTCCCGGCGTGCCGCCCGCGTGATCGATCAGCGGGCGCCCGCGCCGGTCTGTGGGGCGCACCCGACTCGTGTGCTGCGCGGCGGCTCGTGGAACAACGACGCCAGGAACGCGCGCGCGGCCTACCGCAACCACAACCGGCTGGACAACCTCAACGACAACAACGGGTTCCGGCTCGCTGTGGCTCCGGCGCGGGATGATTCAGCGGGGCCGGCCAGTAAACTCGCGCATGCCTCGGCAATGGCGAGCGCGGCCATCCCACGATGAACCAGCGCGGGCGCGTCCCCGCTGAGGTCCGGAGCGGCGCGCGCGACGCCGTCGCGGCCAGCGATAGATCCAACCGGCGCGCGTCGGGCTTCCGCCTGCGTAGTGCGACACTCCAGGCGTGACGCCGGGCGCGCGTCACCCTCTCACTTCCCGGTTGCGCCAGCATCCTCGACGCCTCGCTCTTCACGAGCGCATCCCATCGTCATCACCCATCGGCATTTGTACCCGCTGCTTCGCTCGCCGGCCGTTCACTGCCGCGATTCCCGCCCCACCACCACGCCCT
>JAICVS010000224.1 GCA_025935195.1 Ktedonobacterales bacterium | reverse complement strand
CCTGGAAGCGGCAGCGGCGGCAGGTGGAGGAGCGCCACGTCACCCGCCGTGCCCAAGCTCGCTTCCGTCGCAACCCTGCCACCTACCTGGCGCGCTTAGAGGCACACCTCCTCAAGCCAGCTTTGCCACCCTAGTTTTTTTCGGGTACACTGATCGCGGCCTGGAGAACGAGCGGCAGGAGGGAAGATATGGCCGGCGATACCACCGCCCGCGACGATACCACGGCCGACCACACAGTGGCGAGCGAGGCGGCCGAGTTCATTCGCGGCCGTGATGCCCGGCCGCCGCGTGTAGCGCTGATCCTTGGCACCGGCCTGGGCGGGTTGGCGGAGCGCATCGAATCTCCGGTGATCGTGGACTACGCCGACATCCCGCATTTCCCGCCTACCACCGTCGCGGGGCATGCCGGCCGGCTCGTGCTCGGCACGCTCGAAGGCATGCCTGTCGCCGCCATGCGCGGGCGCTTCCACCTCTATGAAGGCTACACGCCAGCGCAGGTGGTTCACCCATTGCGCGCGCTGCGCCTGCTGGGCGCCGACACGCTGATCGTCACCAACGCCGCCGGCGGCCTCGACGCCGCCCAGCATGCCGGCGATCTGCTCGCCATCGCCGATCACATCGGCCTGCCCACGATGGCCGGGCGCAACCCCCTTCTCGGTCCCAACGACGAGCGTTTCGGCCCGCGCTTCCCCGCGATGACCGCCGCCTATGACCCGGCGCTGCGCGCCCTCGCCCATCAGGTCGCCGCCGAGCGCGGCATCCCGCTGCGCGGAGGCGTCTACGCCATGGTGAGCGGGCCGAACTATGAGACGCCCGCCGAGCTGCGCTTCCTGAAGGCGGTGGGCGCGCACGCCGTCGGCATGTCCACCGTGCCGGAGGTCATCGCCGCGCGCCACATGGGCATGCGTGTGCTTGCCATCAGCTGCCTCACCAACGTCGTCTTCAGCGACGACGCCGGCACCCCCGCCGAGCCAGATCACGCCGAGGTGGTGGCGGCGGCTGAAGCGGCGGGCGCGCGCCTGGGCGAGCTGATCGCCGGTGTGCTGCGGCGCCTCCCCACGCCGTAAAGGTCATCCCGTGAGGCAACACCCCTCGCTCAGCCCTGGATCGTGATCCCCGGCTCCCAGAGATAGCTGGAGTCATGCTGGCCCGACGCTGTGATCGCCATCACGTAATATCCCGGCGCAACCTGGGGCGCGACCAGCGACCACGAGGCATGGCCTTGCGCGTCCGTCACCCGCGCGCCGGGCCACTGCTGGAACAGCGCGGGCCTGCCGTGACTGGGCGGGCCCATCACGCAGGACAGCCCCGCCAGCGGTTGCTTGTTCTTATCAACGGCCGTTAGCTCGACGGTGAAGTGGTCGCCTGGCTGCACCGCCGAGGGTGTGGCGACGGCGAAGAAGCTGAATCCCTCGGCGGGGATGACGGCGGGCACCGGCGTGCCTGTCGGCGCTTCACTGCCCGTGGCTGCCGGCGATGATCTCGCACCGCCCGTCACGGTCCCTGGCGCATGCGCGCCCGCGCCGCGCGCCAGCGTCCCGGCCACGGTGCCGGCGGCCAGCCCGCTCAGCGCGAACGCCACCAGCACCACCGCCGCGAGCATCCAGCGCCACCCGCGTGACCCATTCATACGCTTTCACACCTCACGTCCGCGCGCCCATGCCTGTCCGGCCGCGTGCGGTCTCAGCGCGGGCCGCGCCTGATGTGGCATGCGCCGCCTCGAAGTCGCTCAGGCGCACCTCCGGCTCCGGCAGCATCAGCGCGGCGATATCCAGGATGCGCGTATCCGCCGCCAGCAGCGCCGGCCCGCGCCGCGCCGCCGCCAGATGGGCCAGGCCGGCGTCGCGCAAGAGCCACTCGGCCAGCAAGACGTATCCCGCCCAGTGCGCGGCGTTGGAGCTGCGCTCCCAGATCGGCTCGCCGTAGCGGTACGCCTGCTCGAAGAACTCATTCTGTCGGATGGCGAACCGAAAGAGCTGTTGCCCCAGTGGCTCACCCTCCACCTCACCGGACTGGCGCAGCGTCTGCACGATCTCGATGGCGCGCTTGTTCTTGGGATCGCAGCGTGTCAGCAGAATACCGCCGAGGCGGATGGCATGCCCGGCCTCGCGCCCACGCGCCAGCAGACGCAGTGTCGTCTCCAGCCCCTCCAGCGCCGGCGTCTCCGGCACCAGCGGCACGATCACACAGTCCGTCGCCGCCAGCGCATTCGTGAGCAGCGGGCCGCCTTCGGCCGGGAAGTCCATCAACACGACATCTACCGCACCCGCCAGCGCATCCAGCAGCCCACGGAGGATCAGATTCGAGGGCAGCTGGGCCGCGGCGTCACCCAGCAGCTCGTCCCACGGCAGGGCCGCCACGAAGCCGCCCGACCAGCTCGGCTGCGATTGCAGCAGGATCGGCAGCCGCATGGCCTCCAGCGCCGCCCGCGCCCGCGCCATATCGGGCCTCGCGCCCGGCGCCAGCCGTTGGAACGACAGCATCGCGCCGGAAAGCTCACCGAACTCGCCATCAGGGAAGATGTCGCGCAGCGAGGTGGTCGCGGTTCCCGGCTGCGCCAGGTCAACCACCAGCACGCGCGCGCCATACAGCGCGCAGAGCCGGGCAAGGTTCGACACGGTCGTAGACTTGCCCTGCCCTCCCTTGCAGGCGGCAATTCCGTATACTGGCGCCATCTCACCATCCCTGCCTATCGGCCACGAACGCGCCATTCCCGTGATGGCCCGCACAGTATGGCAACCGGCTTGCGCGCCTGTCAAGGACGGCGGGACTATGGCGGCGGATGATGTTGACCGGGATGGTCACCATTGCCGTTTTTGCCGCTTTTCGGCCTCGTGTCATGGGTGCTCTCCTCTCGAACGCTGAATTCAAGCGCGTTTGCCGGGATCGGCAACTTGACGTTTTGTGTTATGAGTGGCAAAAGCGGCAACGATCCGGCAAGATCCGGCAAGAAGTGGCAAGAAGTGGCAAGAAGTGGCAAGGTGAGCGGCAAAAACGGCACGGGTGGGTGCGCGATTGCGGCCAGGTTGCGACCAGATCCAGGCGACTCTGCTGGTGGGTGACGCTGGTGACTGACAGTCAGTCAGTCGGTCTGGGGTGTGTTCGCGCCTGTATGCGGTTGTTCAGGTGCCAGCGGTGCGGGATGGCGCCGCGAAGATAGAACTAAAATACCACAGGATAGGTGGGGCGTCAAGGGAGCTTCTGTGAATTCTCGCGCGTGGTGACGCGAGCCGGCGATTGATGCGGTTTGACGAATGAATATGGGGAGACCGCCGCGCCGCGGACCAGCCGCGGACCAGCAGACCAGCCGGCGGTTGACATCGCGCCTGGGGGCTGCGCCGCGACGGCGGACGTCGCGGACTGGAGATGCGCGCCGGCCGCGTCGGGGAGCATTCACAAGACCTGAACCGCCCTCCTAGCGCATTGACGGCCGCTTCTCCTCTCGCTATACTGGTGCGGCAGCGAATGCTGGAATGCTTCCACCGCAGGGGGCCAACTCACGTCGTCGTGAGGATGTGGAGGGTGGAGGGAGCGGGGCGCTATGGCAGAAACGTCGAACATCGCTCTGCCCATCGGCACGGTCGTCCACCAACGCTACCGCATCACCGCCATCGTCGGGCGTGGTGGGCTGGGTACGGTCTATCAGGTCGCCGACGTGCTCTACGGGCGGCAGAACGTCTACGCGCTCAAAGAGCTGATCGATCAGTCGCAGGGGGCGCGCAAGCAGTTCGAGCTGGAAAGCCAGTGGCTCCAGTCGCTCGACCATAACCACATCCCCAAGGTGCGCGAGCATTTCGAGTGGGAGCAGCGGCTGTACCTCGTCATGGACTATGTGGACGGCGAGAACCTGGAGGAAAAGCTGGCCCACGCCGGAGGGCGCCCGCTGCCGGAGCAGCAGGTGCTGACGTGGATTCTGCCGGTCTGCGACGCGCTGCACTACCTGCACACGCGCATGCCGCCGATCTTGCACCGCGATGTCAAGCCGGCGAACATCATCGTCACCCCCGCCCAGCATGCCGTGCTGGTGGACCTGGGCATCGCCAAGGAGCATCTCCCCGGCGCCGGGCAGACGGCGACCTTCGTGCGCAAGGCTGGCACCGAGGGCTACGCGCCACCGGAGCAATACACGGTGGCGGGCCAGACGGGGCCGTGGTCCGATGTCTACGGTGTCGGCGCGACACTCTATCAATTGCTCACTGGGGGGGTGCCGCCGACGGCGGTGGAGCGTGTCGCGCTGGACAAGCGGCTGATCCCCCCGCGTGAGCTGAACCCCGGCGTCAGTCCACACGTCTCGGCGGCGGTCCTGCGGGCGCTGGCACTGCGGCCGGTGGAACGGTTCCAGAGCGTGCGCGAGCTGGCGCAGGCGCTGGTCAACCCGGCCGCGGCAGGCTATCTGGGCGGCACGCGCGCATCCGCCACCCCGCCGCTCACGCCCGCGCCGCCCTCGCTGCCAAACCAGCGTGCCACCGGCCAGATGCCATCGCCTCCAGGCAACGCGCGCACGCCCGCGGCCGCGTTGCGCGGCCCGATGACGCCGGCGGACCAGCCGCGCTCCTTTCCACAGCCGATCACTGGCGTGGGCGACGGCTGGGGCGCATCCATAGCCTCCGCACGGCATGCGGAAGCGCGTATGGCCGCCGGAACCGGCAGCGGTGGCCTCGCTCCGGCCGGCCAGCAATTGCGCGCCGCGCAGGCGCGGCTGGCGGATGAAGGCGAGGAGCGCATACGGCGGCGTGGGCCGCTACGCTCGCCGTTGGTGTTGGGGATCGCCGGTGCCTGCGTCGCGGCGCTGCTGATCGGCCTGACGGTGGCGGTCCTGGCGGCGACCGCGCCGCCCGATCGCTCCTCGCCGCAAGCCGCCGTCAGCGGCTACTTCACGGCGCTCTCCGCTCGCGACTATGATCGCGCCTGGCAGTACGCGACCGCCAGCCGCAACGCGCCCGATGCCCACGACTCCTTCGTCGGCGCGCTGCGCGCGGACGACGCTCGCTTCGGGCACGTGCGCAGCGCGACGATCACGCATGTTGACAACTCGGCAGCGAGCAAGGTGACGGTGCAGGTGGACGTGCGGCGCGGTGACGGCAGCGCGGCCACCTTCACGTACATCCTGACGCTCACCCAGTACGACGGCAACACCTGGCTGATCGACAACGCGGCTACCTCGTGATAGTGATAGGGACAGCCGGAGATTAAAATCGCGCCTGGATGGCCTACGGCCGCGATGTCCGCCGTCGCGCAATACCGTTCAAATAAGCGTGACCTCTTCCGCGATTCCCGACGTTTCGGGACGAGAGATGCCGCGTGCGCAGTCGCCGGATGGCGGGCGATTCCGCCGGCGACGAGTCGAACCATGCTCGGCCGCTT
>JAICVS010000245.1 GCA_025935195.1 Ktedonobacterales bacterium | reverse complement strand
GGCGGCCAGCCCATCATCATGCCGGGGCCGGCTTGTGGCGGTAGCGCGGTGGACGCCTGGCGAACCGCGACCTCTATCGCCTGCGCCATGGCGGCGGCGGATGGGAAGCGATCCTCCGGGCGCTTGGCGAGCGCGCGCTGAACGACGGCGTCGAGCGCCCGCATGGCCGGGGGCGGCAGCGCACCGCTGCCCGGTGTGAGCCGCGGGATCGGTTGGTGCGCGTGCGCGGCGAAGACCTCGGCCAGTGTCGCGCCGGTATATGGGGGGCGGCCGGTGATGGTCGTAAAGAGCAGCGCACCGGCGCTGTACACGTCGCTCAGTTGGGTGACGGGCGCGCTGGCGACCTCCGGCGCGAGGTACGCGACGGCTTCGATCTCTGGGCCGGCGTGGCTCATGTCCATATGCGCCACGTCCCAGAGCATGCCGAAGTCGCCGAGCAGCACGTGCTTGCCCTCGAAGAGGAAGACGTTGCTGGGTTTGAGGTTGCCGTGGATGATGCCGAGGCTGTGGGCATGGCCGAGGGCGTCGCAGAGCTGGCGGAAGAAGGGCGCGACATCCGCCGCGCTGAGGCGCCCGCCGCCGGCGAGCCAGTCTTTGAGTGTGCCGGCGGCGACATAGGGGGTGACGAGGTAGAGATAGCCGTTCTCCTCGCCGTTGGCGACGAGCGGCAGGATGTGCGGGTGGGTGGCGAGGCGGCCGGACAGCTGCACGATGTGGCGGAAATGGGGTAGGAAGCCGGGCTGGTGGGCGAACTCAGGGTGGATCACCTTGACGACGACATCGCGCCCACCGGACATGGTGGGGCGCGCACGGTAGACCTCGGCGATGCCGCCTCCCGGCAGTTGCTCGGCGAGCTGATAGCCGCCGAAGACCCGCCCCTGGAGCGCTGTCGTCATAGCTCCTCCTCACCGCGCTTCCCACCGCCACCGCGCTTCCCACCGCCCGCCGAGACGCGCCGCATACGCGCGCCCAGTATATCATGCCGCGCGCGCTCCGGCGGCCTAAAGTCCCACGCCATGCCTGACGGAGTCAGCGTCTCGCGGCCCGGTGGAGCGCTGTGGTTATGAATTCTTGATCGGGTTGTTCTTCAGGTAAAGATAGATGTCGTTGGCGACGAAGACCTGGCAGGCGCCCTCATTGCCATGCTCCTTCTGCACCACGATGATGTCCTGCGCGCCGCCCGAAGCGCCCGGCGCCTGGTCGTCTGGGGCGAGCGAGATGTACCAGGCGTGCGGATCGTCCTCGACCTGGGCGGTGCCGGTCTTGCCGCCGATGAAGGTGCCGGTGTCTTTCAGGCGCACGCCCGTGCCGGGATGCACACTGAAGAACGCCGTGCCGTGGTCGGTGACGGCCCAGAAGGCGTTGCGCACGGCCTGCGCGCTCTCTGGACGGATGACCGGCCCACCGCTATACGCCTGCGTGTCGGGGATGGGCAGCACGCTGGATGCGGTCTGGCCGTGGGGCACGATTTTGTGGACGACGTGCGGCTCGTAGAGGAAGCCATTGGTCGCCACCGTCGCCGTCATCTCGGCCATCGTGAGCGGCGAGATCTGCAGCGTCCCCTGCCCGAAGCCGCTGTCGGCCAGGTTGTCGCCGGTGAACTCGAACGGCTTGCCATTGACTAAGGCGGGGTAGACGCGGCTGGGTTGTGTGGGCGCGTCGAAGGGAACCGGCGTGCCTTGCGAGCCGGTGAGGATGCCGAACTTGCGCGCGTAGTTGAGCCAGGTGTCGGCGCCGACGGCGGAGGCGGCGCGCGCGAACATGGCGTTGTCGCTGTAGGCGAAGCCATTTTCAAGCGTCATCGGGAACTTGTTGGCGCCGGGTACGCCCGTCCAGGTGCCGTTGAAGAAATCCTCCCAGCGCACGGTCTTGCCCTGCGGCACGACGAACTTGGTCGCCTCATCGAAGCTGAAGCCTTTGTCGAGTGAGTAGGTGCCGGAGTCCAGCGCGGCGATGAGGGTCATGGCCTTGAAGGTCGAGCCGGGGGTGTAGACGCCCTGCGCGGCGCGGTTGAGCGTGGGCGAGCCGCTGGTGTCGCTGAAGACCTGCTTCGCGTAGTCCAGACCCGCCTGATGGACTTTGGCGTTGCGCGAGTCGAGCTGTACCAGTTGGTTGGGGTCGAACGTGGGGAAGCTGACCATCGCGATGATCTGGCCGGTGTTGGGGTCTTCGACGATGATGCTGCCGGGGGGATTGTCCACATGCTGGCAGGTCTGGCCGCCATGGATCGCCGATGGCTCGTAGACCTGGGCCGCTTTGATCTGCGTGTTCATGTCAATGGACAGGTAAACGTCGTTGCCGAAGCGCGGCTGGTGCAGCAGGCGGTTGACGTCGTTGCCGAGCGTTTCGCCCTGGTTGAAGCTGCCGAGCTGCTCGTCGTATTGCTGCTCCAGTCCGCCGATCTGGTTGGTGGTCAATACGTAGTAGCCGATCAGCGGCGCCAGCCCGGAGCTGATCACCCAGTCGGCGTACTGGCGGCGGTAGCCGCAGCGGTAGGTGCTGTCGGGGACGCTCTGGGCGATGACGTTGCCGTTGCGGTCGAGGATGCGCCCGCGCAATGGTGAGTCAACCGGCGGGCATTGGCGGGAGAGGGTGACGTTGTCGCCGCCGACGAGCGTAGGGCCGCCGAAGAAGGCCTGGTTGCCGATCTGGACGTAGGCGGCGATGCCGCTGAGGATGAGGAAGAGGATGATGAACGCGTTCGCCAGCCGGCGAATCGTGATGTTCATGTTGGTGTTCATGTATCGGGCGCTCCGAATCATGGCATCGCCGCCACGGGTGATGCGCGGCGCGGCCGGGCGGGATGTGGCCGCGGGCGGCGGCGCCCGCTCAGCAGCCTCGGCTGGGAGTGTAGCACCGGGCTGGGGGGCTGTCAAAGGCGTAGGTCACACTAACAGCGTATGGGCGCGGGCCAGCCGGCGGTTGAAAGCGCGCCTGGGGGGCGTGCCGCCGCGACGTCCGCCGCCGCGGACTGGGAAGAGAGAGACGCGCCCCGGCATGCATGCCGGGGCTCATCCCGTGCGGCAAAGTTGACTGGGATTGGTCACCATTGCCGTTTTTGCCGCTTTTTGGCCGCGTGTCGGGGGTGTCCTCCGCTCGAATGCCGGATTCAAGCCGGTTTGCCGGGGGTGGCAACGTGACGTTTCGCGTTCTGGGCGGCAAAAACGGCAAGATCGCGGCAAAGAAGTGGCAAGAAACGGCACGATGGGCGGCAAAAATGGCACGGTTTGGTGGGGATGTGGGGGTACACACGCCGTCTCGCGCGTGGGTGCGCGTGGGGGAGATGGGCGGCAGGTGCGGGAGTATGCGGTTGTCAAGGTGCTGGCGCGGCGGGGTGGCCGCACGATATTAGGACTAATTTACCATGGATGGGGTAGGATGTCAAGGGGCGCGGGTAAGGATTGCCGGGGTGGGCCAGGGAATCGCGGCTATGCTGGCATGTGTTACCGCCTGGTGGTGACTGGTCGTCATTCGTCGGCTTCCCGGCATGATGCGGTTTGACAATTTTGGACGGACAGACCACCCGTGCGGTCCGGCTGGCGATTGCAATCGCGCCGGGATGGCCGCTGGCCGCGGCTAGGTTCTGTTGACATTTAGCCAGGACCGGTTAGAATGGCGGGCATGACTGACATCCGATTGAGCGACGAAGACTGGACCAAGATTCAGGCGTTCTTGCGCCAGGAGTCGCGGGCCTACATTAGCCGAGACGAACAGGCGTGCCGCCGTTTCGTGGAAGCGGTGAAGTGGATGAGCCGCAGCGGCGCGCAGTGGCGCTTGCTGCCCGCTGAGTATGGCGCGTGGAACACGGTGTACAAGCGGTTTGTGCGCTGGTGCGCGGCGGGCGTGTGGGAACGGCTGCTCGCGGCGCTGGCCTCCGACCCGGATACCGAACACGGCATGCTGGACGCGACGATTGTGCGCGCGCACCCCTGTGCGGCCGGCGCGCAAAAAAACTAGGGTGGCAAAGCTGGCTTGAGGAGGTGTGCCTCTAAGCGCGCCAGGTAGGTGGCAGGGTTGCGACGGAAGCGAGCTTGGGCACGGCGGGTGACGTGGCGCTCCTCCACCTGCCGCCGCTGCCGCTTCCAGG
>JAICVS010000119.1 GCA_025935195.1 Ktedonobacterales bacterium | reverse complement strand
TGTGGGCTTCCAGCATGATGGCGATCGCGCGTTCGGTGGAGAGCGCGGGGATGGTGCGAACGAGGACGGCGACCACGTAGTCCATCGCGTTCACGTCGTCGTTGTGCAGCAGCACGCGGTAGCGCGGCAGCAGGCTGAGCAGCGTCCGCACGTCCTCGTCGGTGCGCGGCGCGGCCGCCTTTGGAGGCGCCTGCCCATCCTGTGGCCGCCAGCCACGGAAGAATCCCGCCATACCCGTATCCCCTGGTCGCTGCCGCGCCGCCGCTTGCGCATTCACTTGTCATCAGCATAGACGTTGCCAATGTCCGCGCGGCCACGCTCTGGTACGGGGATTGGGGATGGACTCAGCCCGTGCCACCAGGCGTGCCCATCGGCGTCGCCGTCGGTAGCGGCGTGGGCGGTGGCGTATCGGTCGGCAGCGGCGTGACCGTGGGGAAGGCCGTCGGCGTGACGAACGGGCTGTCGGTCGGTGTGGCTGTGGGAGCGGGCGGTGGGCCGCCGGCGTGGCGCGTAGGCGTTGGCGGTGGTGTGGTCGTGCCGGTCCCGGAGATGGCGGGCGTCGCCGTGGGCGGGACGACACTGGGGAGCGTGCGTGTGGCGGCCAGCGTGGGGAGAGCGGGCGCCCCCACAGGGCGACTCAGCCGTGGAATCGTGATGGCGATGCTCAGCAGGGCGCACACCAACAGGAAGGCCACCGTCGCCGCGAGCAGCAGAATACGTCCGGCGGAGACGAGATAGCTCCGCACCGGCGGGTAGGTAGGTCGCGGCGTGCTCAGCATGTCCGGCATGCCCGGCTGTGGGTTCGCACCGCCGCCAGGGGTGTCCATCATCGCACTGCCCCTCATCGCTACCGCCCGATTGTTGTCGGCTACAGTAGCGCGCGGCAGTCGGCTTGTCAAGCCCGAATGTGCAGCGGCAGGCCGGCGGTTGAAACCGCGCCTGAGGGCCTACGGCCACGAAGTCCGCCGGCGCGGACTGGCGAGAGAGTGCCGTGCGTATGGGGGACAGGTGCAAGCTCCGCGGCCTGTACGAACGGCCATTGTCGTGATCTTTCTCAGGGCGATATAGTTCCGCAATAGAAGTAGATTTCTCTGGAAGCTGGTCTGCTACATGATTTTGGAAGAGCCCGCGATGGCTGTGGATGCGGGGCAGTTCCGCTCTGTGATGGGGCGCTTCGCCACCGGCGTTACCGTCGTGACGACCTGCCAGGAGGGCGAGCGCGTCGGCATCACCGTCAACGCTTTCTGCTCGGTCTCGCTCGATCCGCCGCTGGTGCTGGTCTGTATCGAGCGCACCAGCCGCGCCCACGACGTGCTGTTGCAAAGCGGCGTCTTCGCGGTCAATTTCCTCTCTAAACAGCAGGAAGGACTCTCCACCTGTTTCGCCGGCAACAGTGAGCGGCGCTACCGCGACTTCTGCGGCGCAACCTCACACTCCGCCGCCACCGGCGCGCCCATTCTCGACGGCTGCATCGGCTACGTGGACTGCCGCATCGTGGAGAGCTATCCCGGCGGCGACCACACGATCATGCTGGGCCGAGTGGAGGCGCTGGGCCAGAGCGAGGGCGAGCCGCTGCTGTACTATCGCAGCCGCTATCACCATCCCCATGAGAACGCGCGATGATCGGCTCCCCGCCTATCGTCGTGCCGCCGCCACTGGATGCGGAGACGAACCGCGCCGAGCGCGAGCGACTGCTGGCCGCGCTGCACCGCGAGCAAGAGGCGTGCGACCGCTGCGTGGTAGCCGGGTATTTGCCGCGCGCGGACAGCGTCGCGGGCTATCGCGGGCGTATCGGCGACCGGGTGATGCTCATCGGGCAGGCGCCGGGGCATCTCTCGGTCGAGCGGCGCATGCCCTTCTCCGGTCCCGGCGGGCGCATCCTGGACGGCTGGCTCCAGCGCGCGGGCTTTCCCGCGGGCGCGCTGCACGCCGAGGTGTATATCTCAGCGCTGACCAAGTGCGATCCGGGGAAGGCGCCGCGCGGCGGTGGCGACCGCAAGCCCTCACCGGCGGAGCTGGCCCTCTGCCGCCCTTTTCTGTTGCGCGAGCTGGAGCTGATCCGCCCGCGCGCCGTGCTGCTCGTCGGCGGCATGGCAATCGAAGCGTTCCTGGGGCCGCGCAAGCTCACCGAGACCATCGGCACGTCGGTCGAGCGCAACGGCGCGCATCTGCTGCCGCTGCCGCACCCATCCGGTGTGAGCCGCTGGCTGAACGCGCCGGCGCACCAGGCGTTGCTCGCGCGGGCGCTGGCGCTGCTGGCCGGCTGGCGGGAGGAGTGGGAGGCGGAAGATCGGGCGCGCGAGCGTCGTATACTGACACCGCAGTTTTATAGCGAGGAGGAACGGCATGGCTGAGAGCGAGCCGCTGGCTCAGGCGTCCAGGCGCGTGCTGATCGTGATGGCGCACCCGGATGATGGCGAGTTCGGCTGCGGCGCGACCGTGGCGAAGTGGGCGGCCGAGGGGCGCGATGTCTTCTACTGCCTGGTGACGGATGGGCAGGTGGGCGACGCGGGCGACGAGACCATCACGAGCGAAGAGCTGGCGGGCGTGCGTCAGGTGGAGGCGCAAGCGGCGGCGCGGGCGCTGGGCGTGCGCAACGACGTGATCTTCCTGCACTACATGGACTCGCGGCTGGAGCCAACGCTGGAGCTGCGCCGCGACATTGCCCGTGTCATCCGCCAGGTCAAGCCGGATGTGGTGATCTGCCAGGATCCGACGGTGCGCTGGAGCGGCCAGGGCTATATCAACCACCCGGACCACCGCGCCGCCGGTGAGGCGACGCTCGCGGCGATCATGCCTGTCGCCAGCACGCGCCTGGCCTTCCCAGAGCTGGCCGCCGAGGGGCTGAAGGCGCACAACGTCCGCGAGATCTACATCAGCAGCAGCCAGAACGCGGACCGCTGGGTGGACGTGGAGGGCTTCATCGAGCAGAAGATCGCCGGGCTGCGCGCCCACAAGAGCCAACTGCGCGACTGGGATCCCGGCTCGTCGGTGGAGCAGTGGGCCAAGGACACCGCCGCCGTTGCGCGCAAGCACGGCCACGATATGAAGCTGGCCGAGGCGTTCAAGTACATCCGCCTGGAAGATGATTGACATCGAATCGCGTTGAGGTGTTGTCATTCGTCGGCTTCCCGGCATAAATGCCGGGGGTAATCCTGGCCTCGGATCGGTCCTCACCCTCAACCCCTCTCCTCGCGAGGAGAGGGGTTGAGGGTGAGGACTTCCTCCCGTCAGACCGCCTCGGCCGCATGCACGGCGACGAAGCCTTCGCCGGGCCGGTAGTCGGGGGATTGGTGGCGGAAATAGGTGTTGTAGAGGTGGGCGTAGTGGCCGCCGGCCGCCAGCAGCGTGTCGTGGCTGCCCTCCTCGACGATCTCGCCGGAGCGCATGACAAGGATGCGGTCGGCATGCTTGACCGTCGAGAGGCGGTGGGCGATCAGGATGGCGGTGCGGTCGCGCAGCGCCAGGTCCAGCGCCTCTTGAATCTGCGCCTCGGTGAAAGGGTCCACGCTGGCGGTCGCTTCGTCTAGGATGAGGATGGAGGGGTCTTGCAAGAGGACGCGGGCGAGCGCGACGAGCTGGCGCTGGCCCATCGAGAGCGAGCGACCGGTCTCGCCGACCTCGGTCGCCAGACCGTCGGGCAGGGCGTCGAGCCAGTCGCCACCGCCGATGCTACGCGCCACGGCCGCCACCTCCGCATCGCCGGCATCGGGGCGCGCGTAACGGATGTTGTCGGCGACGGTGCCGGAGAAGAGGAACGGCACCTGCGGCACGATGCCGAGGTGGCGGTGATAGGCGCGCAGGTCGAAGGAGCGGATGTCGCGGCCGTCAATGAGCAGCTCGCCGCCCTGGAACTCGTAGAAGCGGGCGATCAGTTTGGCGAGGGTGGTCTTGCCGGCGCCGGTGTGGCCGACGACCGCGACGGTCTGGCCGGCGGGGATGGTTAGGCTGAAGTCGCGCAGGATGGGCTGATCCTCGACGTAGCGGAAGTCTAGATGGCGGAACTCGATGCGGCCGGCGAGGCGCTCCACTGGCTCCACGCGGCGCTGGACGACGCGCGGCTCCGCATCTACCAGCGCGAAGACACGCTCGCTGGCACCCAGGCCAAGCTGGAACTGGCTCCAGAACGAGGCGATGCCTGTCAGCGGGAACCAGAGCATGGCGATGGCCTGGACGAAGAGATACCACGAGCCGGGCGAGACGGTGTGGTCCAGCGCGCGCAGGCCGCCGAAGTAGATCACGATCACCGTGCCGATGCCGGCGACGGTGTTGAGGAGCGGGAAGATGCCGGTGAAGACGAGGCCCTGGCGCAGGTTGACGGCGTAGGATTGGGCGTTGACGCCGCGGAACTCGTCGTAGATGGCGCGCTCCTGGCGGAAGTTCTTGGCGATGGAGATGCCGCTGATCGTCTCCTGCACGAGGCCGTTGACACGCGCGAGGGCGCGGCGGGCATGCTGGGTGGTGCGGCGGGCGATGCGGCGGAAGGCCAGCGCCGTGATGACGATAACGGGGATGAGCGCGACGGCGAGCAGCGCCAGGCGGACGTTGATGTAGAACAGCACGCCCATCAGCAGCAGCACGAGCAGGAGCTGGCTGAGCAGGTTGAGCGTGAGCGTGACGACGGTGGCGAAGTCCTCAGTGTCGGAGGTGACGCGGCTGACGACTTTGCCGGAAGGGGTCTCGTCGTAGAAGGACATGTCACGCTTGAGCACGGCGTCGAAGGCGTCCTCGCGCAGTTTGAGCACGACATCACCAACGGCGCGGGCGGTGTTGCGTTGGCGCAGGTAGTTGAGCAGCCAGGAGACGACGCCGGAGATGAGGATGGCGCCGACGAGTAGGGCCTCGACGCCGAAGGACTGGGCGGTGCGCACGGTGTCAATGCCGCGCGAGATGAGAATGGGCAGCACGGTGTCGGCGAGCGAGCTGAGCAGGATCATCGCGGCGACGAAGATCATGATGCCGGCCTGGGGGCGGAAGTAGCCGACGATACGAGCGACCAGCGCGCGGTCAGTATAGGCGCGGTCGTAGCTTTCGGCGTCGAGGCCGTCCATGATGAAGCCCATTGTGGGAACCTCCGGATAGCGGTATGGCGTTGTCTGATGGGAATGGATGCTGGTCAGGCGGCACCTTCGCCGGCCGGGGTGGGCACGCCCGCGAGGGCGGGATCGTAGTGGGCGAAGATGCGGCGGTAGTCGTCGCAGCGCGCCAGCAGCTCGTCGTGGCCGCCTTGATCCACCAGCGTGCCGTTGCGCAGGACGAGGATGTGGTCGGCCCAGCGAATCTGCGAGAGGCGGTGGGTGATGAGCAGGGTGGTGCGCCCTTCGAGGACGCGGCGGATGGCGTGCTGAATCTCGTCCTCGGTGGCGCTGTCAATGGCGCTGGTGGAGTCGTCGAGGATGAGGATGCGCGGGTCGGTCAGCAGTGCGCGGGCGATGGCGAGGCGCTGGCGCTGGCCGCCGGAGAGGGTGACGCCGCGCTCGCCGATCACGGTTTCATAGCCCTCAGGCAGATCGGCGATGAACTGGTGCGCCTGCGCGTCGCGGGCGGCGCGCTCGATGGCGGCGCGGTCGGCGCGGCTGCCCAAGCCGAAGGCGATGTTCTCGGCGATGGAGCGCGAGAAGAGAAAGACGTCTTGCTCGATGGTGGAGATCTGCGAGCGCAGCGCGTCCATGCTCCAGTCGCGCACGTCCACACCGTCCACACGGATGCGCCCGGCCGTCACATCGTAGGTGCGGTTGACGAGCTTGGTGAGGGTGGTCTTGCCAGAGCCAGTCTGGCCGACGACGGCGATGGTGGCGCCGGCCGGCGCGCGGAAGCTGACGTGCTCCAGGATGGGGGTGTCGCCGTAGCCGAAGGTCACGTCGTCGAAGACGATCTCGCCGCGGATGGGCGCGCGGTAGCCGCTCTCGTTCTCGTCCAAGTCGCTCTCCTGGCGCATGAGGGCGAGGATGCGCTGAGAGCCGGCGAGGCCGAGCTGGACGAGGTTGAAGGTGAAGATGGAGATGAAGGAGGGGTAGCGCAGCAGGGCGACAAGGCCGATGTAGGCGATCAGGCTGCCGACGGAGAGCTGGCCGTGTGTGACGAGGTAGAGGCCGTGGATCAAGGCGATGGCGAGCGCGACGCCGATGAAGAGCGGCGGCAGGTAGCGCGCCTGGATGCGCCCGTTGTGTACGAACGCGTCGCGGTAGCCGCGGGCATTCACGTCGAACTTGGCGCGCTCCCACGGCTCCTGCGCGGTGGCCTTGACGACCTCGATGCCGTTGATGGTCTCGGCCAGCCCGGCGTTCAATTGGCCGAAGCGGCCGCGCATCTCGCCGCTGACGGGGTTGAGCTGGCGCGTGTAAGCGCGCAACGCGATCAGGAACGCGACGGTGAAGAGCAGCGGCGCGAGCAGCAGGTCGAGGCGGATGAAGGCGATGAAGAGGATGGGGATGACCAGCCCGCTGAACGAGTCGAGGATGAGGCTGACGCCGGGGTTGATCATGGGGTTGAGCTGGCGCACGTCGTTGGATGTGCGCGCCATGATGTCGCCGACGCGCTGCTGATTGTGGAAGGTCTGGCTCTTGCCGAGCAGGCTCAGGTAGAGCTCGTCACGGGCGTCGCGCTCAATGCGCTGGGCGAGCACCTCGCTGGCAAAGGCGCCGGAGGGCGCGACGACGAAGAGGGCGAGCACGACGCCGAGGATGGCGAGCGAGACGCGCCCTAGCTGCCCGGCGTCTGGATGGGGGCCGAGCACGATGGCGAAGGCCTGGCCGGTGAGGATGGGCACGACGGCGTTGAGCACCTGCGCCAGGACGGTGCCGCCGACGAAGAGCGCGAGGTAGCGCTTGTGACGCAGCAGGTGCGACGCGATCCAGCGGATCGGGCCGGAGCGGTCGTAACGGTATTCGCCCGCGACGGTGAACTCGCGATTGGCCACAGCACTTCCTCCAAGTGACAACTATGAAATGTCTCTCGTTCCCTTCTTCTTGGGGTGGGCGGAGACGGAAAGACGATGCCGGCAGAGCATAGCGTCGTTAGAAGTTTTATTTCAATCGGGCAGGCGTCACGGCATCTTTCTGAGTCGCGGTGACAGGTGATACCGCTTGGCGTTCGGTTGTTGCCGTTCGTCGGCTTCCTGGCATGAATGCCGGGGGTAATCGCGGTCTATTGCCTGCGGTGGTTCCTCCAAGGACATAAAACACATCGGTGTGGCATCTCGCTAACAGGTGAAGTGTAGCGCGCCAATCCTGTCACGGGGCGTCAGGAATCTGATGGAGCGAGGCTGTCGGGGGGTAGCGGCAGCCGAGATGAGACGACCTCCCACACCTCGCTCGCCAGTTTGTCAATGGGCTGTGTCGCATCTAGTATCACCCACCGCTCAGGCTCTGCCTTGGCCACCTCAAGATAGCCCTGGCGCACTCGCTCATGGAAGCCGATTGACTCCCGATCCAGTCTATTCCATGGGCGTGTCTCAAAAAGATTCATCTGGACAAAGCTGCGCCTCAAGCTTCTCTGCTTTCGCTTCTGTCCCTGCTCTACGGGAAGGTCAAACAGGAAGGTTAGGTCTGGTTTGATGCCACCTGTAGCCTGTTCTTCAAGGAACCCCACCACCTCCTGGCTAAGACCACGAGCCGCCCCTTGATAGGCTCTGGTAGCATCGGCAAATCGGTCACACACAACAATGAGGCCGGCATCAAGCCACGCACGAATACGCTCTACATGCTGGGTTCGTGCCGCCGTGAGCAGCAGCAGCTCGGTGAGCGGCAGCGTCTCCTCCACTGGCTCGTGCGTGGAGACCAAGCCGAATCTCCAAAGGGCTTCCAGGCTCTCCTCTGGATTAAGTAGGAGTGCCCGGATACCCCAGGCAAGCGGCGTACCCCCAGGTTCCCTGGTGAAATGGGCGCGATGGTTCGTCGCATTGAGTCGATCGACTAGCCTGACGGCCTGAGTAGTCTTCCCTGCGCCGTCGCCGCCCTCGAACGTAATAAACATGGCGCTACACCTTGGTGTGGCCGGCTTGCACGCCTTCGCTGCCGTCGTTGAGCCGGACGATCTCGAGGTCGCCGAAGAGGTTGGGGGCTTCGTCGCGCATGAGGCGGCAGAGCTTGACGGCGAGGCGGCGGATCTCCGGCTCGGCGCCTTCGCCGCCACGCAGGGTGATGATCCAGCGGAGCGCGCGGGCGTTGGCGGAGAACAGCAGCTTGGTCTCGGTGGCGTTGGGCAGGACGGAGCGGGCGGCCTCGCGCGCCAGCTTGCGCCGCTGGGTGCGGGACAGATCGGGGTGTTGCTCCTGGACGCGCCGCGCCAGCCCCTCCACTAGCTCGTTGTAGGCGGCGTGCGAGGCTTCGATGGAGCGCAGCCAGACGGCATGCAGCTCGGGGTCGGCGGCGATGACGGGCGGCTCGATGAAGTCGGCGGTGGATTCGTCTACATACCGTTGACTTAGTTGTGAAAAACCCGTGCCACTTCTGTGCCGGACCAGCTCGTGGGTGAGGCTGCGCGAGACGCCGGTGATGAGCAGGTCCCAGACGGCGTGCTCGAGCACGGAGCCGTGGCCCTGGCCGACGAGGTTGCCGATGTAGTCGGCGTTGGTCTTGCGGAACTGCTTATCTCCCAGGCTCATGTAACACACGCGGCCCGCCAGCTCGACGATCAGCTCGGAGCCGCGCTCGGAGTCGGTCTGCCATGAGGTCTCGTGGTCCGCGAGGAAGCGCTGCACCTCGGCATTGTCGAGGGTCTGACGTCCGACGACGTAGATTTCTGGCTCGTTGATGATACGCATGGGCGGACTCCTCGGCGGGTGGCGACGGTCAACGGATGTATGATACCCGATGATGGGGTGACGAGCCGTCAGTGGGTACTTGGCGGCTAGCCTGATAATTGACGAGCGACGGCGGGCGGTTGAAACCGCGCCTGAAGGCGTGCCGCCACGAAACCGGCCTGCGCCGGTTGGGGGAGGGAGACGCGGGCGGTGGTGGACGCGCCCCGGCATGAATGCCGGGGGTAATCCTCTGGGCAATGTTGACTGGCGCGGTGAACATTGCCGTTTTTGCCGCTTTTCAGCCTCGTGTCGGGGGTATCCTCCTCTCAAACGCCGCATTCAAGCCGGTTTGCCGCTTGTGGCAACTTGACGTTTCGCGTTATGGGTGGCAAAAGTGGCAAGATTCGGCAAAGAAGTGGCAACGGATGGCACGGTGGGCGGCAAAAACGGCAACGTTTGGTGAGGTTGCCACCCTGTCCATGCCACCATGCGCTCGGTTGCGACTGGGCAAAGAGGGCGTGTTTGGCGCGGTATGCGGTTGTTCAAGGTGCTGGCGGCGCGGGGTGACGCTACATATATGGAACTAATTTACCATGGAAGATGTGGGATGTCAAGGGGAGAACCTCACCCCGAACCCGCAACCCCGCCAGGGACTGGCCAGTTATTCGGTGACGTCTGGCATCTCGGGGCCGGTCTGATGGACGGCGGGCGCGGCGAGGGGCGGGACGGGATGCGCGGCGCTGTAGTTGTGTTGGCGGAGGGTGATGCCAGACTGGCGGACGAGCGTCTGATAGGCTTCCTCCAGGCTGGGAAGGTAGTCGAAGGGCTGGTCGAAGACGATCTCGCGGATGCCGGCCTGGATGGCCTCTTTGAGGCAGCCGAAGCAGGGACGCAGCGTAACGTAGATGGTGGCGCCCTGGGTGGCGGTGCCCTGGCGGGCGGCGAGGGCGATGGCGTTCTGCTCGGCGTGGACGCAGAGGCACCAGTCGTAGCCGGCCTGGGCTGGCTCGTCCGAGGCGCAGCGGGGGCAGCCGCCTTCGTCACAGTTCGCTACACCGAACGGTGTGCCGTTGTAGCCGGTGCTGACGATGCGCTTGTCGGTGACGATCAGCGCGCCGACAGCGCGGCGCGAGCAACTCGACCGGCTGGACACGACCCAGGCGATGGTGATGAAGTAGTCGTCCCAGGAGGGACGCACGCGCGCTGGCACAGGGCGTTCTCCCATCTTTCCTTCTCTCGCATCTCGTTCGCGTGCGCGGACCACACCCCGCGGCCGGCTTCATCCTACTCCATGCGTGGCGTGAAAGCGAGCGCGCCGAGGGTCTCCAGCGTTAGTGTCGCGGCGGCGATGGCGGCTGTCTCCGCGCGCAGGATGCGCGGGCCGAGCGTGACGGGGACGGCGCCGTGGCGGCGGGCAAGAGCGATCTCGCCGGAGGAGAAGCCGCCTTCGGGGCCGATGAAGAGGTACACCTCGGCGGGGGCTGGCTGACGGTTCGTCAGTGCGGAGTCCAGGGCGACGCGCAGGGGTGTGTCGCGCTCCTCTTCCCAGGGGATGAGGGCGATGGCGCCGGGCGGCAGGTCGGCCAGC
The DNA here is from genome assembly GCA_025935195.1 of Ktedonobacterales bacterium. Taxonomy (GTDB): domain Bacteria; phylum Chloroflexota; class Ktedonobacteria; order Ktedonobacterales; family JADMIN01; genus JAICVS01. Next base: position 4,357 of record JAICVS010000119.1, on the reverse strand, counting down.
GCGTGCATCAAGGGGCGCGGGGCGCTGATCGCGGGCAGGCGCGTGCCGCCGCATTGCTCCATCGCCTCGGCGGCGATGCGCGCCCAGCGGCGGTGTTTCGCCTCGCCGGCCTTGCCAGCCTTGCCAGCCTTGCCAGCCTTGCCAGCCTCATCGGCCGCGGCGACGGCGCGCTCACAGAGCAGCGGCACGAAGGCGGCGACGCCCAGCTCGGTGCATTTTTGCAGCACGATCTCGAACTTGGCGGCTTTCAGCATGCCCTGGCAGAGCACGAGATACGCCGCCGGCTCGGCGCACCCTGCTGCCCACACGCCCAGGCGCACTGTCACGCGGCGGCGATCCAGCGCCAATATCTCGGCGGGATATTCGCCGCCCGCGCCATCCAGCAGGCGCAGCGCACCGCCGGGCGGGAGGCGCAGGACATCGCGCGCCTGGTGGGCGATGTCGGCGGGCAGCTCGATCTCTATACCTGAGGCGAGCGCGATGCCTTCGACGTAGAAGCGGCCGGCAGGCATGGGCTACTCCTGGCGCGTGCCGGCGAACGTGACCCAATCGCCCTCGATCAGCGCGCGCACGTCTGTGAGGCCGGCGGCGCGCAGCGGCTCCTCGGCTTCGTGGCGGCGCTCGGCGATGATGCCGCTGGCGATCAGCGTGCCGCCGGGGCGGGTGGCGCGCAGCAGCGCGGGGGCGAGCTGGGCGATGACGCGGGCGATGATGTTGGCGAGCACCACGTCGAACGTGCCGATCGCGGCGCCGAGGATGGGGATGTCCGCCGGCAGCGGTGTGAACGGCTCGCCGGCCGCGCCCGCGAGCGTGGCGAGGCGGGCCTCGACGCGATCGGCCAGGCCGTTGGCGGCGGCGTTGGCGCGTGTCGCCGCGACGGCGACGGGGCTGACGTCCAGCGCGAGCACGGAGGCCGCGCCCAGCTTGAGCGCGGCCAGCGAGAGGATGCCGGAGCCGCTGCCGACGTCCAGCACGCGGTCGCCGGGGCGGATGGCGTCTTCCAGGGCCAGGACGCAGTTGCGCGTGGTGGGGTGCAACCCGGTGCCGAAGGCCATGCCGGGGTCTAGCTCGACGACCACCTCGCCGGGCTGGGCTGTGTACTCGCGCCACGAGGGCTTGATTACGGTGCGCTTGCCGAGGTGCGAGACGTGGTAGTGTTCCTTCCAGGCGTTGGCCCAGTCTTCCTCGGCCAGTTGGCGGATGGAGACCTGTGAGATGGCGCCGAAGCCGATCTGGCGCAGATGCCACATGCCCTCTTCGATGCGCGCGCGCGCTTCCGCGCCGCCGGGGTCGGCCGGCACGTAGACACGGACGGTGACGGGCGCATCCAGAAGGGGTTGGGCCACCTGGCCGTCGTCGAGCAGGGTGTACGGCTCTTCGATGGCGACGCCGCCGGTGGCGTGGCGGCTCATCACCTCGCTGATGGCCTCGACGGCCTCGGGCGCGGCGGTCACGCTAAGCTCGAGCCAGTATGCGGGCATGGGTGTGCTGTCCTCGTACGTCTGGGGATGACTGTTGATTGTGTGCGGACGGCGTGTGCTCATGCAGTGTGCGGCGCGGCGCGCGGGATGTCAAATGCCCTGCCGCGCGAGGTCAAGTCTGAACATTTACTGCCGCGCCGCTATAGATCGAAGGAGAAACGTTGGGCGAGAGTGGTGTCGTGCGTTGGCCTCCCGGCATGAATGCCGGGGGTAATCCCAGTAGTCAGATCGGTTGCGGCAATGATAACAATCCAGGGCGAACTGGTATCATTCGTCGCGGCGCAGCCAGTTGGGCAGGTACGTGGCCGCGGTGTCTGGATCGGGGAAGGGGTGGCCGGTGAGGGCGTCGCTAGGGGCGGAGCCAGGCGATGCGGCGAGATCCGGCCAATCCGCGTGCGAGGGCGCGGAGAAGGGCGCGGAGGCTGCCAGCGGATCGCGGGGAGGCACCGGCTCCGGTGGGAGCACGCCGGTCCAGCCAGTATGCATTGAGGGGCTGATGACGGGCCGGGGGAATCCTCCCCGTAGGGCCTCGACGATCTGGTCCAGCGGCACGCCGCTCGCCGCCGGCCAGATCGGCGTCCTGCCGGTTTGCGCCACGCGGATGGCTTCGAGCAGGCGGCGCACCTCCGCCTGTTCGCGCTCCAGCACGAATTCCGCCTGCGCCACGCGCTGGATGCGGCTGACCAGCATATTGAGGCTGCCGCCGATGCGCCAGATCACGGCGTTGCGGATGGGCGGGACGCGGGCGGTGAAATCGCCGTTGGCGAGCTGAATATGCACGGCCAGCAGCGCGCGCGCGCCGTCCTCCAGCTCGCGCGTGCGCTCGACCTCGCGCAGTCGCCCGGCGTCGGCGGCCAGTTCGGCGCGCTCGGCGCGCAGGATCGCCTGCATGGTGCTGCGCACCCAGAGATAGGCAACGGAGGCGACAATGAGCTGCAAGCCGATCGGCTGGGCGAGCAAGGTCAGCGTGTCGTCCGATTCTTTGAGCAGGCCGCTGAACGCATCAGTGTGGGGCATGCCGAAGACGACGCCGACGATGGCGGCGCTGTTGAGGGTGGCGATCAGGAACACCGCCGCTGGCGGCAAGGTGGAGACGGCGACCAGCTCTGAGGCGACCAGTAGGTAAAACACGGGGACGTTGATGAGGTCCAGCCGCCCACCGGGCACGTAGAGCACCAGCGCGATGATGGGCAGCTCGGCCAGCAGCACCATCACGAGGCCGGCGGCATCCACCCAGCCGCGACGATTGAACACGACCGCGGCGGCGTCGGCGATGACGACGAGGATGCCGATGGTGATGGGCCTGCCCTCGATCAGCCCGGAGTAGCTGGGGTCCACGAAGCCGATCAGCAGGAGCAGTAGCTCGGCGATGACGAAGCCTAGCAGCACGGCGCTGGCGAGCTTGCCGCGCCTGACACGCTCGCGCAGGGCGAACGGCGCGGCGAGCGGCGGCTCCTCGGGGGCTGTCAGGGCGTACCACCGGGACAATCTGCCGGGCTGGGCATCCACCTCCATCGCATCCATAGGCATGCTCTCCATGTCGCGTACTCCTTCCACCACCACCCGCGTTAGCCTTTGCTCGCTTACACGGAATACGGTGGCGCGATACATTCAGCCGGCGAGATCGTCGCGAGGTACTAGCCCGATGATGCCATCCCAGATGGCAAGCGGGATTGCGCGATGTTACCGAGCAATAGATGAGTCGTTGCACAGGTTAGGCCGGCCGCGCGAATGGTGAGGTGCCAGGTGGCGCCAGACGTGGTGTCATCGGCAGCGGGCGCGGGAGAGAGATAGGCGGGACAGACGGGAGTGGTGCTCATGCGGGTGCCTCAGCGAGGGCGGGCGATCCTTCGGCGCCTCTCGGCACAGGACGCGGTGCGCGCGTTTCGGCCGGGCGATTTCGTGCTGACGACGAGCGATGGTGGCATGGCGCGCTTGCTCGGCTGGGCGACGGGCGGCGAGCTGAATCACGCGGCAATTATCACCGATCCGCTTGGCACCGTCGTGGAGGCGAATCCTACGTTCCTGGCGGACACACGCGCCTTTCGCACCTGCTCCGTGACTGAGTACCTGCGTGCGGGCCGGCCTTGCTGGATCGGTTATGTGGAGCTGCGCGAGGGCACACGGCAGGAGGTGGTCGCCTACGCCGAGCATCTGCTGCGGGCGCGCGGCACGATCAGCCTTTCCGGCCGCGTCTGGATGGCGCTGCATACGCTGCTCAGCGTTGCGCCGCGGGCGCTGGCGTCGCGCTATGCGGGTCTGCGCGGGATGCGCGACGTGCTGGAGAGCCACGCCGTGGTGCTGCGTGAGGAGCATTGCTACGCGGCGGCGGAGCTTGTGGCGCGGGCGCTGGAGCGCGGCGGCTTCATCTGGGATCGCGATCCCGCGCACGTTACGCCCGCCGAGCTGTTTCGCCGCTACCATCTGGCCGAGCTCGCGGCGGTCACACCCATCACGCCGATGCCGATTGCACGTATGCGCCAGCGGCGGCCGGACACGGCCGGGGCACGGGGCGACGCGGGGCGACGCGGGGCGATCACGCCGTTCGCGCCGCGTGGGGTGCGGGGGGCGACGGCGCTGGCCGAGCTGCCGCGTAACCAGGAGGCGCCGCAGAAGGGTCTGCACGCGCTCTTGCAGGTTGGCGTGCTGGCGGCGGCGGGCCTGATGGTGATCGGCATGCTGGAGGAGCTGATCCATCTGGCGGCACGCGAGGGGTAGATGCTCCTCACCCCCCGTCCCCCTCGCCGTGCGCGGCGGGGGGGAGCCCCAGCAGCCAGCGAGCGGGCGGGTGGAACCCTGCCGGAAGGCAGCGCCACGAAACCGGCCGGCGCCGGGGGGGGAGATCGTTGCGCCCCTTGGAGTTACCGCCGCGGCAG
>JAICVS010000255.1 GCA_025935195.1 Ktedonobacterales bacterium | reverse complement strand
TGCGCCATCCGTCGTCTGCGCCATCCGTCGTCTGCGCCATCCGTCGTCGCACGATACGTCTTGCCCTCGTGTGGGCAGTATACGGCGAACACCGTATAGATGTGCCAACCTGCGCGCGGCCTTCCTTACTCTTGCGCGGATCTTGCGCGACCCTGTCTCGCTCCGCCCGTTTGCCGATCCCGTCCGCGCATGCGCGGTACAATCCATCCGCGCGGGCCGGATGCCGCGCCCCAGCGAGAGGAGCCTGCCGATGAAGGATGGAGTCGTGCTGCTCGACGACAACGCCGTCGAGGTGCTGTCCTACTGGGATCTGCGCGCCGGCGCCTGGCAGACCGTCGGCTTCGTCGCCGGCAATCTCGACGGCGTCTCGCGGCCCATCATGCGGATTGGCGACGCACGCTATGTCTTGCGCCACCAGCCGCCCGACCTCACCGAGAACGACACGCTCTTCCGCCACGCCTTCATGCGCCACCTCACCACCGCCGGCGCGCTGCCCATCCCGCCGCTGCTGCCCCGCCCGGACGGCCATACCTACGCGGTCGTGGAAGATGGCATCTACGAGCTGCAAGGCTGGCGCGACGGCGGCCACTACGTCAGCGGTGACCCCGAGGAAGACGATGAGATGGAATCGGCCGCCCGCACGCTCGGCCGCCTGCACCAGGCATCAGCGGACTTCGCGTGGCAGCCTCACATCTGGAGCGGGGACCGCTCGGCCGCCGCGCTCGCCCAGGCGTATTGCGCCCTCATCCGCGAGCGGTCCGGGGCGGCAGGCCTGCCGGAATCCGTCGCCGCCGGCCTGGCCCGTGTCGCGGACACCTGCGATGAGCGGCTGGATGCGGCGGTCGAGGCTCTCGAAGGCGGCGCGCGCCCGCCGGAGCTGCACATCCACGGCGACTACCAGCCGCACAACCTTGCCTTCAGCGGCGGCGAGGTCAGCGCCATCTACGACTTCGACGCCGCCCGCTGGGAGCGCCGCGTGGACGAGCTGGCCTACGCCCTGCTCTACTTCACTGGCGTCCGCTGGGACGAGCGCCCTACCGTCACGCCGCCGCTGGTGAGCGATGGGCTGGACGTGCCGCGCGTCCAGCGCTTCCTCGCCGCGTATGGCGACGAGGCGCCGCCGGCCGAGGGTGAGGCGCGGCTGCTGGCGGACGCGCTGGCGCTCATCTTCCCCATCGTCTTCGCCAACGGCGTCGCCGAGGATCTGATCTTCCCCGACGACTACGACGCCGCGCCAGATGAGGCGGACGCCCTCGCCCGCCTGCACTGGGCCGACACGTTCTGGCTCTGGCTCGACCGCTATCGCCCCGCGCTGGCTGAGGCGTGGGAGAGCGCATAGTCCCAGGAAAGTCCTCACCCCCGGTCCCCTCTCCGTGCGCGGCGAGGGGAGCCGAGGATGCGGCTTCTCCGCGCTCAGGGCAGCGGCGGGGCGTCTACCACTGGCGGCGGCGCCAGTGACGCGCGATACTCCGTCGCGGGCGTGGGCCGCTCCGGTGCGTCCGGCGGCCACCACCACAGCCGCTGCACCGCCTCCAATTGCCCGCCATCCTCGCCGCCGGCCTCGAAGGTGATCTCGCCGATGTTGGTGTCGCCGACGATGTGCAGCCCGCCATCGTTCCAGGCGCGCGTCCACAGCTCAGAGTGTTGCACGGCCTCGTGCAGCAGGTGGCCGACACCGCGCTCCAACGCTTGCTCCAGCTCGCGCGCCCCAGCGAACGCGCCGTGCGCCAGCTCCAGCAGCCGCTCAGCCAGCGCCATACGGACGGGGTGCGGCCGTTCGCTGGACTCCAGCACACGCGCGGCCTCTAGCACCGTGCCCAGCCCCAGCTCCTCCTCGCCGGACAGCGCCGCCACCGTCTCGCGCACCTCCTGGTGATGCACGGCTGAGAGCGCTTCCACCCCCGCCAACGGGCCGCGCGGCCCCGCCGCCACCGGCCGGCACACATCGCGCAGGTAGCGCAGGCGGTACGCCCGCTCTGGTGGGCTGGCATCCAGCGCGTGCGGCGCCCAGCCGTGCGCCGGCAGCAGCAGCGCCGACGGCGAGCGCAGGATCGCCGCCAGCCGCGGCATGGACCACCAGACGCGCGCCGCCCCACCGCGCACCGCGTCCAGCGCCGTACGCAGCGCCTCGGCGTTGGCGGCCTCCCCCTCCCAGGCGAAGAGGTCCACCGGCGGCATGCGCCCCTGGCTGAGCAGGTGGAACAGATGTGGATAGGCCACGGTGAGCAATGCCTTCTGCGCACCAGCGCAGGCGTTCTTGAGCGAGCTGGATGTGAAATTGACGATGGTGGCGGTTCCGCTCATGCTGTCGCCGCCGCCCTTGTCACCCGCACGCCGCCAGCACTCCAGCGTCGAGCCAAAGCCGTAGTGGACATCACCTGAGAGCACGACGATCTGCCCTAGCGCGGCCAGCGCGTGCAGTACATCCAGATACGTGCGCCGGTTGAGCGACCAGGATTCGCGGTCGAAGGCGTAGTGGTCCAGGCTGAGCAGCTGGAACTTCTCGATGATGTCCACGCCCAGCACCGGCGTCGGCGCCACCACCAGCGTCACCCGCCGCGCGTCCGGCGACGATACGGCATGTGCCGCGATCTGCTCCACGACGGCCTCCGGCGCGAGCAGGCCCGGCGCGGCCGTCGGGCTGTCGTAGAGACGGCGGGTGCGCGCATCCAGCACGAGCGTGCGGAAGCTCGGCGCCTCCACTGTGTAGTGCCAGCGTAGCGTTCGCGGCGTGCGCGGCAGTGTTCCGCGACCGGAGAAGCCATCCGGCACGCCCAGATGCTCGGCGATCAGTGCGGCGGTGGCGTCCGTCTCGTCGCCGCGCCACGTATCCACCGCATCCAGGAATGCCGCGCCGTTGCCCGCCGCGAACTGATCGGGATCGCTGCCCCACGCCTGACAGAGCGCGTAGGCGAACAGGCCGTTGCGGATCACGCGCCGGCCGAGCGGGCTGCCGAGCACGCTCTCACACCACGCGCCATCCAGATACCAGTCGTCGGTGATGTCGTGATCGTCGCAGACCATATAGGTCGCGATGTTCGCCAGCGCCCGCCGCGCCGCCGGCAGCCCATCGCGGAAGCGGCGCAGCTCGTCCGCCTCGATCCGCCAGTTCTCCACAAAGCGCCGCGCATCACGCCAGAACGTGGGTAGCGCACCCGGATACGCCGCCTCCAGATCGCGCGGCGCCGGCAGCTCATCCGGCCAGAGCGTGCCGGACCACGCGAAGAGGTACATCGCCAGATAGTCGGCGCGGGCGAGCAGATGGTTCTCCGGCATGTGCGTGGTGAAGTGCGCCAGCTCGCGCACGGCATGCGCTCGTCCGCCTGGCGGCAACTCGCACGCCTCGCGCCCGACCAGCGGCAGCTTCTCCGCCCGGTTGTCTGCCAGCAAGAGCGATCCCGCGTCGCTGAGCATGAGGAGCAGCGCCGCCGCTACGTCGTCGGCATAGATCTGGTCGCCGGTCAGGTAGAGCTGCTGCGGCCGCCGCGCCGCGTCATCCGCCGACGCGGCCAGCGCGGC
>JAICVS010000022.1 GCA_025935195.1 Ktedonobacterales bacterium | reverse complement strand
GTTTTCAGATAACCAATGTGTTGTGCAATGATTCTGACGAGCTACCAGTCTAGTGCGGTGTGGCACCGTTGTAGAGGATGGCCGCTTCGAGCGCGTCGGCTTTTCTACCCTAGCGCATTGTAGTGGGTACGTCAAGCAGCACATTTGGTAGATGCCAGGTTATCTGTGGGCAAATCGAACTTCCTATGTTCTACTCGTGTTAGGCCCATGTCAAACATCCCCGTCACCTTACCAGACGGTCACGTTCAGGCGTTACAGCGGCGCAGGCGGCCGTCCGCCAGCGACCAGCGCTCGCCGCCGAAGCGCTGGATGAACCAGCGGTCGTGCGAGACGGCGATCACCGGGCCAGGGAAGGCGAGCACCGCCGCCTCGCAGGCGTCGAGTACGTCCAGGCTGAACGCGCCGACCGGCTTCTCCAGATCATCCAGGCGGAAGAGGCCGTTGCCCAGTATGCTCGCGACAATCGTGCCCTCTGGCCCGACCAGCCCGGCGCGATACGCCTCCAGCACGGTGCGGTCTGGATCGGCACTGGCCGGCTCCCGCGGCAGCGGGAATGAAACGCTGAGGGGAAGGGAGGGGATGCTGCCTGATCGTGCCGGCGCCGCGCGGGGCTGAGGATAGCCCGGCTCGGTGGGGATGGCTGCCGGCGATGTGGTTTCAGTACGCTCGTGCGGGTCGCTCAGGATAAAGGCGCACGTGGCTCCGCACACGTATCGTGTGTGGTGCCCCGCCGTAATGGCAATGGCCCCGCACATGCCATTCGAGGCGTACGCGGGGCTGGGATCACGAAGGGGAATCATCACATCCGCTCAAGAGGTGATGACACTCCAGGCGCCGTCATGGTAGTGGAGGATGAGGGGAACGATGGTCGGCGTGAAGCCTCCCCCCCCGCTGGGAACACCGTCCTCACGCGGCAGAAGCGAGGCGCCGACGGCCCAGACATCCCCCGCCGCCATGACCGCGAGGCTGGAGACGGAGTAGTGGAAACGGTGGGCAATCACCGGCGTCTGCGTCTCGATCCAGCGGCCGCCGGTGTAGTGCAGTAGTACGGCGGTCTGGGGTGCGTCTCCGACGCTGGAGCTCACCCCGCCATCTGATGCCCCGCTGATCCATCCGTCATCGGGTGAGCGCATGACGATGTGCGAGAGCGTCCCAGAGAGGCGGCTGGGATCAGCCAGCGGCACCGTCACGCGCTGCCACCGGCCCGCGGAAGAGCGCAGCAGCAGCATGTGCGTGCTGTCGAAGGGGCTAGGATCGTCGCTCTGGAAGCGATAGGTATGGTCGTTGCCGACCGCCCAGCCATCACCGGCGGATGTCATGGCGATGTCGCTCAGCGTCGTGTTGGGGAACGTCGCCTGGACGGTCCACTGTCCTCTCGACAGATGGAGCAGGAGGCCGGTGGGCGGCGTGCTCGGATAGGTGGACGACGAGTTTGGGCCGGTCTGTATCGTCGTCGAGTCGCCCTCGACCTCGCCCACGATCCAGCCCTCATCAGCCGAGCGCATCTGGATGGCGCGCAAGCCGATCCCCCGGTGCGCGAGCGAGCGCAGCGCGGCGGAGAGCGGAGCTGGCTTCCACTGCGCGCCGTCGAAGTGGTAGATGCCGGTGGAACTGTAGGGGTCAATGGTTTCGGCAATGGCCCAGCCGTCTGTTGGCGTGAGCATGCGCAGGCCAGCCAATTGATCGGGAATGGCGGCTTGCGGGCTCCACCTGTGGCCGTCGTAGCGCAAGATGGTATTCCCACCCGCCGCCCATCCGTCGCTGGCGGAGAGCATCTGGACGACGTAGAGCGCGCCGACGGTATTCGGGATGCCGTCCACCTGCTGCCAGCGGCCATGCAGATAGTGGTAGATCACGCCTCGCGACGCCGGCCCCTGAGCATCCCCATTGGGCGCATCGGTATGCTGCCCGACGGCCCATCCCTCGTCCGGCGAGACCATGCTGACGTCGTTCAGCAGCGTCTCCTCGCCGCGCGCCGGGATGGTCGTGCCGGAGGGCGGGGTCTGCCCGGCGGCCACGGATGGGCCGTGCGGGTGCGCTGAGATGATGAGCTGCGCGAGCAGCGCGACGACGAGGGCGGCGGCCAGCGCGGCCAGCGCCGTGACCGCGCGCCGCGGTGGGCGCTGGTGGTCGAGCGAGACGAGCGTGACGGAAGGCTCGGAGCTGGGCGTGGGGGCGGGAGTCGCGACAGGCGCGGCTTCGGTATCGTCGCTGAGGTGCCGCATGATCTCCTCCGTGCGCGGCGCCGGCAGGGTGTCCGGCGCGAAGGCCCGGCGCAGCGCGGCGTCGAGCCGGGTGTACTCGTCGGCGCGGGCGCGGCAATAGGCGCATGCGGCCGCGTGGGCGCGCACCTCGGCGGCGAGCCGCGGCTGGGTCGCCGGCTCGTCCAGCACGGGGAGCAGCGGCGCGTACACCGCGCAGAGCGGCCCCGGCAGCGGTTCTGGCAGCCGCTCCGGCCGGTGGGAGTTGGTGCTTCTCATGGCTGCGCGGGCTCCTTGGGGCAGATAGGCTCGCCGTCCTGCCGTGTCTCGGCGAGGTAGGCGGCGCGCAGGCGTTGCCGGGCGCGCGAGAGGCGCTTGGTGACGACCTCGGCGCTCGCGCCGACGATCTGGCCCACCTCGGCGGCGCTGAAGCCGTAGACCACGCGCAGCAAGAGACAGGCGGCATCCGGCGGCGCGAGGCGCGCGAGCGCGGCGCGAACGGCCTCGGATTCGGCGATGCGGTCGGGGAAGGCGTCATGGCCGCTGGCGAGGTCGCCCTCAGTCTCCGTTGCCAGGTCGAGCGATTCCCAGGCGATCAGGTGGCGGCGGCGCAAGGCCGAGACGGCTTTGCAATAGGCGGTGTGGAAGAGCCAGCGCCGCGGCTCGTCGTCGGCGCTGCCCGCGGTGAATGGGGCGGCGCCCGACCGCGCCGCGCGCCAGGCGTCGTGGAAGGTGTCTTGCGCCAGATCGTGGGCCTGCTCGGCGCTCTCCGTCATACCGCGCAGAAAGGCGTGTAGCGCCGCGGCGTGGCGGTCTACCAGAGCGGTGAACGCCGCCCGCGAGAACGACGGGGACACGGTCGTATCGCGCTCGTGCATGCGCGGGCCTTCCCGGCTGGTGAGGGACGGCTCCGCGCGCCCCTCTACCTACTACATCGCACGAGCGGGCGAATCCTGACCGTTGAGTTTTGAGCGGTGAGATGATCGTGGGCGATCAATGCGGATGCCCGGCGCATCAGCGGCCCCAGTGGAAGAGGCGGGCGAAGAAGCCCGGCCGCGCGACGCGCTCGGCCTTTGGCACGCGACGGTCGCGGCGCGGCCAGCCGCGCATGCGCGCGCCGCGCGGCAGCGAGATCGAGCCGATGTCCGGCGGCTCGGTGGCGCCGTTGGAGAGCGGCTGGGCCGTGTTCGTGAGTGTGAGGACGCTGTGATCGGGCGCGGGGGCTGTCCGCGCGGATGGTGACGCAGGTGGTGACGCGGATGCGGGCTGCGACGGCGCGGCTGGTGGTGATGCCGGCGATGGCGGCTGGCTGGATGCCGGCTCAAAAGCTGGCGTGGCGATGGGTAGGGTGGGCCGTAGGGGAATGACGGTGGATGCTGATTCGCGTTCGGATGGGGGCGAGTCATCGTCATTTGTGGGAAGCGCGGTGTCCGGCTCGCTGGGCGGGGATGCGCTGGCGCGCGTGAGGAGCGCGGCCGCGCTGGCGGGATCGCCCTGGCGGGCGAGCGTGTCTGCCAGCCGCGACAGCACATCGGCGTCGTCGGGGGCGAGGTCAGCGGCGCGGCGATATTCGGCGAGCGCCTCAGCCGCCCGGTCCGTTGCCTCCAGCAGCTCGGCCAGCACCAGGCGCGCGGCGACATCGCCGGGGCGAACGGCCAGCGCCGCGCACAGCCGCGCCTCGGCCTCCGCCCATTTGCCCCATTCGTAGAGCGCCTCGCCGTAGTGACGCAGCGCCCGCGCATCCTGGGAATCGAGCGCGAGCGCCCGCTCGAAGGATGCCCGCGCCTCGGCCCGGCGATCCAGCGCCGCCAGCGCGAGCGCCCGCTCCAGGTGAATGTCCGGGCGCTCGGGAGCCAGCAGCGCGGCCGCACCGTAGTGGGCGGCCGCCTCCGCCCAGCGCGCGCGTGCCGCCAGGAAGCGGGCGTACCCCATCGGCGGCTGCGCGTCCGCCGGCTCCAGCGCGACGGCGCGCTGGAATGCGCGCTCAGCCTCTTCGTCGCGCTCTTGATCGGCCAGCAGGATGGCGTAGTGGTAGTGCGCCTCCCAGTTGGCGGCGTCCGCGGCGATGGCGCGGCGGTAGAGCGATTCCGCCTCGCCGGCGCGGCGCGCGCCATCCAGCACATTCGCCAGGCCGACGAGCGCATCCACGTTCCCGTGCTCGCGTTCCAGAATGCGGCGATAGATCGCGGCGGCCTGCTCGTCGCGATCCAGCTCCGCCAGCGCCTCCGCGCGCATCAACTGGACGCGCGTGTCATCCGGCCGGCGGGCGGATGCTTTGGCGAACGCGCGCTGTGCCTCCTCCGCGCGGCCGGCGCGCCGCAGCAGCAGGCCCAGGTTGATCAGCGCCACGTCGTCGCCCGGCGCTTCGTCCAGCGCGCGCTGATACAGGTGCTCGGCGTCGCGCTCGTGTCCCTCGCGCGCCAGCACGTTGGCGAGATTGACTAGCGTGCTGACATCGCCCGGCGCGTCGGCCAGCTCGCGGCGGAAGAAACGCTCCGCCCCCGCCGGATCGCGCTCCGCCGCCTCGGCATACAGCGCCGCCGCTACGTCCGTCTGGCCCTGACGCTCTAACAGCTTGGCGAGCGCCACCCGTGGCGCGGCGCTCTCTGGCGCCAGGCCAAGCGCCACCCGTAGCGTCGTCTCGGCCTCGCTGAGGCGATGCTGGCGCTCGAGCAGCAACCCGTATTCGACGTAGATATCGGCCTGCTCAGGCGCCAGACGCAGCGCCCGCTTGAACTGCTCCTCCGCCTCCTCGGTGCGGTCGCTCTCGGCCAGCGCACGGGCCAGCGCGGCGATCAGCGCGGGATTTTCCGGCGCGAGCGCCACCGCGCGACGCAGGCTATCCAGCCCCTTGCCCGCGCTGCCCCAGCGTGTGAGATGCTCGCCGTATGCCAGATGGGCAGTGGGGTCGGTATGCAGCGCGCCGGCCGCCTGCCGCAAGAACGGGCCGGCCTCCTCGCCGCGGTCGCGTTGTTCCAATAGCTCGCCCAACGCCAACGCGAGGCGCGGATCGTGTGGGTCGCGCGCAAGGGCGCGGCGCAGCAGCGCCTCGGACTCGTCGGCCCAGCCGTGGCGCCCGCGCAGCAGCGCGAGCTGCGCCAGCACGCCGGGCAGCCTCGGATGCCGGTCCAGCGCCCGGCGCAGCAAGGCCTCGGCCTCGACATCCTGTCCGTCGTCCAGCCGCAGCAGCGCCAGGCGACTGAGCGCGCCGGGGTCGGTGGGGTCGAGCGCCAGCGCGGCATGGATCTGTGCCGCCGCCGCCTCGCGCCGGCCCAGCCGCCGCAGCAGCGCGGCGTATTCCACACGCGCCTCGGCGTCGTCGGGTGCCAGCTCCACGGCGCGGCGGTAGGCGTCCACGGCCTCGGCCTCGCGGCGTGCATCGTCGAGTAGCGCCGCCAGCGCGCGGTAGGCCCGCGCGTCTTTGGAGTCCCAGCGCAACGCCTCCTCCCACAGCGCGATCGCCGCATCCGGTCGCCCGCCATCGCGCAGCAGCCGCGCCAACCGGTCGCGTGCCTCGCTGTCCGCTGGGGCAAGGGCCAGCGCGCGGCGCAACACGCCCTCGGCGGGGATCGGCCGGCCCTGCTCGGCGAGCGCGATGCCGTAGAGCCGCAGCGCCGGCACGGAATCCGGCTCCGCTTGCAGCGCGCGCTGCAAGACCTTCTCGGCGTCGGCCCAGCGGCGCGCGTGTACGTAGAGCTGGGCGAGGTGGACGAGCGTGACCACGTTGGTGGGGTCGCGCTCCAGCAGCCAGGTGAACGAGGCTTCAGCCTGCCTGGGGTCGCGCATGCACGCCTCACGGAAGACCTGGGCGGCGCGTGTATGCTCGCCCAGCTCATCCAGCACCCCGGCGAGCTGGAGCAGGATCACCACGTCGTCGGGGAGCAGGCGCGCGGCCGCCATCAGCGCGGCCCTGGCCTCATCGTAGCGGCGGGCGCGTGTCAGCAGGGTGCCATACTGGCGGTGGGCGCGGCCCTGCTCCGGGTCCAGCGCGAGCGCGCGGCGCAGATGTCGCTCGGCTTCCGCGAGATTGCCGACCTCCATGAGCGCCATGCTGAGCGTGAGCAGCGCGCCCACGTCGTCGGGCGCGAGCGCCACGGCGCGGCGCAGCTGCTGCTCGGCCTGGGCGCGGCGGCCATCGCGCAGCAGCAGCACGCCGTAATTGAAGCGGGCGGCGGCGTGGCTGGGCGCCAGCTCGATCGCGCGCCGGAAGTATTCGCGCGCCAGGCCGCGCTGGCCCCGGTCATCCAGGATGTTGCCGAGCAACACCTGCGCGTCGGCGTTCTCCGGCGCCAGCAGCACCAACCGCTCCGCATAGATCGCCGCATGCTCGCCATCGCCACGCGCGTTGAGCAGGCGCGCGAGCGCGAGCAGGGCGCTGGTGTCGTGCGGGTCCAGCTCGCAGACGGCGCGCAGGCAGCGCTCGGCCTCGGCTGGGTGCGTGTCGCGCAGGGCGGCGGCGAGGGCGGCGAGCGCCGCGCTATCGTGTGTGCGCTCGAATTCGGCGCGCAGCGCCCCGGCGAGCCAGGGGCGGCCGTCGAAGGGGTCCGCCGCTGTGCCCGTTCCCTGCCCGCCGGATGATCGCTGGCGCCCGGCAGTCGCGACCGCCGATGTCAGCCCTTCCGACCTCGCCGGTTCGAGCCACTCGCTCGCGCCGTTGCCGGCACGCCGGTACTCCCCGGCGCGCTCCAGCGCCCAGGCGGCGGCGTACCAGTCGTCGAGCGCGAGCGGATAGCCCAGCGCGCGGGCCGCCGCGAGCACACGCGGGCGCGCGAGCGGCGCGATGCCGGCCATGCGCAGCGCCTCTACCGCGTCGCGCACGTGGCGTAGCGCGTATTCCCAGTGGCGCTCGTCGTGGCGCTCGTCCGGCTGAGGCATGATATTCCCTCACATCTCCAGGCGGGACGACGACGGCCGGGGTTCCTCACCCCTCGGCTCCTTCTCCGCGCGTGGCGAGGAGGAGCGAGCGTCATCCATGAAAGCGGGTGCCCGTTGACGGGTGCATCGTGGCGGCTCTATAGTGAGGCGCGGCAGCCGCGTACAGGCTGCGAGAACAGCAAAATGGCTGCCAGAATCGTGGAGGGGAGCGATGGCGGGGGCGCGGACGGGGCTGGAGGCGGGGACGCCCGCGGCGGAGCTGGTGCGGCTCGCCCATGCGCGCCTGGCCGCCGAGTTGGAGACGCTCGCCCCCTGGGACACACCGCTGCTGTGGGCGCGGCTGCGCGCGCGCGCTCCTCAGCAAGCCGTCTCGCTGGGCGCGCTGGCGCATTGCATCCGGCTGGCGGCGCGGGCCGGCGATCAGCGGGCGGCGCGCGAATTGTTCGTGCGGCTACTGGAGCGCACCGAGGCGCTCAACGCGCGCTGGGCGCGGCGCACGGTGGCGCGTACGACAGGGCTGTTCGGCGCGGCGGGCGAGCAGGTGCGCGAAGATCTGCGGCAAGAGCTGACGCTGCGGCTGTGGGAGCACATCGTCGTGCATGACGGCGAGGGCGGCGAGGGCTGGGAGCTCTTCTTCCAACGCGCGCTCGACTACGCGCAGCGCCACGTCGCCGGCGCGCTGATGCGCCAGCACGGCTACTGGCCTGGCACGGCGGCTGGCGCGAGTGGTGAGCGGGCGCGGCTCGTGCCGGCCTTGCTGGCGAGCCTCGACCGCCTGCCCGATGAAGACGCGCCGATCACGGAAGTGGATGCGCTCGCGGACAGCGCCGATCAGTTCTCGGCCGCGGACCTGGCCGATCTGCGCGCGCTGGTGACGCGGCTGCCGGCGCACGAGCGACTGACAGTGGTGCTGCGCTATTGGGATGGCGCATCGGAGGCCGAGATCGCGCGGGCGCTGGGTGGCGTGACGACACGGACGGTGCGAAACTACCTGCGGCGGGCGTGCGCGCGCCTGCGTGGCTGGTACGAAGCGGCGGAGGCGACGGGATGAGCGAGCGCCCTGGCATGGACCACTCCGGCGACGCGGACGAGCCGATGGCTGACGATCCCGCGAGCAATCCCGGCGGCGATCTAGAGCTGCTGGCGATCACGAATGCGTACATCGCGGCGTATCGCGCCGGGCAGCGCCCGCGCCTGAGCGATTTCGCCGCCCGCTATCCCGCGCATGCGGTAGCGTTGGCCGACTTCGCGACGCGCTTCCTGGCGGATGCGGCGCTGGACGAGGCTGAGGGTGAGGCCGAGCCGCCCGCCGGAGATGAGCCGGCGAGCGCCCGCCCGCTCTCCGCCGGCACCCGGCGCGCGCTGGATGCGCTCTTCGGCTCGATGGGCAGTGAGAACGCGCCCGCGTACGTTGGCGATAGCGCACCCGCGCGCCTGCCGTCCGTGGCCGAGACGCCCGCCCCATACACATCCGGCGGCCAGAGCGACACGAACGACGAGCGTCCGGCACGCGGCGCTGGCGATGCGGCAGCCGACGATGACAGGGGGACTGAATCGGGCTAGCGGGGCTCCTCCGCGAGCGCCTACTGCCGCGCGTTGTTCGTGCCGTTTGCTCCCGTCGCCGTGCCTTCGTCGGTCGCGCCGGAACGTGTATGCGCGCGCTGGCCGCCGATGCGGCCGATGCGCGAGTAGTGCTCGGTGCCCAGGTTGCGCTTGGTGGATTCGCCGCCGCGCCGCCCGATCTCGGCGTAGAACGCGGAGCCGTGGCGCTCGCGCACCGTCGAGCCGCCCTTCGCGCCGATCTTGCTGTAGAACTCGCGCCCATATTTCTCGCGGGCGGCGGTGCCGCCACGCTTGGCCGCCTCGGTGCCGGGGCGTGGGCCGGGCTTGCGGCGCGCGGGCTTCTCGGCCGGTGCTGGTGCGCGTCCCGCGATGTTCGTTTGCTGTTCGGTCATGTGAGGTTCCTTTCTGCTGGTGTGCCACTCGCACCGGAAGGAGTGGCGTGCGCCGCACGGCTGGAGAAGCGATCCCGCTGTGACGAGAACAGGCGGGCGCCTGCCCCGCGCCTATCGGGTGTGGGGAGCGGATCGCGGTACGGCACTCTTGAATCCATCCGCAGCGGGCGAACGGAACTGCGTAGTGATTCGTCGTACATGTCGAAACTCCGGCGGCGAATCGTCTATGATACATGTACGATGTTCATCATACCGAGAAGACCGCGTAACAGGGGCGGGGATCGCGATGCGCGGCGACCAATCGCGGGAAGGAGCGCGCGCATGCTCGCAGTCGAGACACGGGAGCCGGCAAGTGGGATGGTCGGCGCGCTGGAAGCGGCACGCATCCTGGGCATTCATCGCTCGACGCTCAATCTCGCGGTGCGCCACGGGCGGATCGTGCCGGACGCGCGCACGCCCAGGGGACGTCTGCGCTTCAAGCGCGAGACGCTCGCGCGGATACACGACCAGTTGGCCGGCGGCAGCATGACCGGCGATAGCATGTTGCGCGCCCCGATCCGCGCCCTGGCCGCGCTGGGCCGGCTGCTGGCGGAAGGCCGCCCGCTCGCGGAGTTGGCCGAGACGGCGTTGGACGGCATGCGCCGCGCGCTGCCCGGCAGCGAGATGTGCCTGGTGGCGCGGGTCGTTCCGACCCCACGTGACCGGCTCTCGCTGCGTGTCATCGCGCAATGGCAGCTGCCCGCCGCGATCCGCCAGGACTTCGCGCGCCTGAGCACGACGTTTCGCTTCGCCGCCACGAGCGCGCTGCGCGCGCTGGAGCCGGAGGTCTGCGAGAACACGAGCTGCCAGCCGATCCACACCGGCACGGCGCACCTCTGCCGCGCCTGGCCGATCGGCGCCTACGCGGTCTTCCCCATCGCGGCGCGCGAGGCGCCGCTGGGCGTGTTAGTCTGTGTCAGCCAGACGCCACGTCGCTTCGCCGCGCACGAGCGTGAGTTCCTGCGCGGCCTCGCTGAGATGCTCGCGCCGGCGCTTGCGCATGAGCGACAGTTTGGCGCCGCGGCTGACGGGGAAGACGGCGACGCGGGCGAAGGATGGGAGACGCATGAGCATGGCGGCGACTGAGACGATCCAGACGGTGGTGATCGCCGGAGCGGGCATCGCCGGGGCGAGCGCGGCGGAGACGCTGCGCCGCGAGGGCTTCGCGGGACGTATCGTGCTGCTGGGCGACGAGCCGGAGCCGCCCTATGAGCGCCCGCCGCTCTCGAAGGGCTACCTGCTCGGCACGACGCCTGAGGAGAAGCTGTTCCCGCGCGGGGCGGATGGGTACGCTGCCCTGGGCATCGAGCTGCGCACGGGCGCGCGAGTGGCGCGGCTGGATGCCGGCGCGCACCGACTTGCGCTGGCGGATGGCGAGCCGCTCGCGTTCGACCGGCTGCTGATCGCGACGGGCGGCGTGGCGCGAGGGCTGGCGGTTCCCGGCGCGGACCTCGCCGGTATCCACACGCTGCGCACACTCGCCGACGCGCGGGCCGTGCGCGCGGGCATCGCGGATGTGGGGCGGACCGGCGGGCGTGTGGTGGTGATCGGCGCCGGCTTCATCGGCTGCGAGGTGGCCGCCGCGTGCCGGGCGCTGAGTGTGGATGTCACCGTGCTCGAAGTGCTGGCGGCGCCGCTGGAGCGCGTGCTCGGCGCGGCGATGGGCCGCGTCTACGCGGACATCCACCGGCGGCACGGGGTGGATCTGCGCCTGGGCGAGGGGATCGCGGCGTTTCGCGGCGGCGGCGGACGTGTCGAGGAGGTGGTCACGTCGCGCGGGGAGCGGGTGCCGTGTACGCTGGCGCTGGTGGGCGTGGGCATGCGTCCGGCCGACGAGTGGCTGGCCGGGTCGGGCGTCGCGCGGGATGACGGCGTGATGGTGGACGCCTATTGTGAGACGACGCGGCCGGGAATCTACGCCGTCGGCGACGTGGCGCGCTGGCCGTATCAGCCGGTGAGCGCCGCGGAGCCTCAATTCGTGCGGCTGGAGCACTGGGACAACGCGCTGCGCCAGGCGGAGGCGGCCGCGCGCAACCTGCTCGGCAAGCGCGTGGCGTACGCGCCGGTGCCGTACTTCTGGTCGGACCAGTACGACCTGAAGCTGCAATACGTCGGCTACGCGACAGCGTGGGACCGCATGGTGACGCGCGGGCAGCCGGGTGAGGGGCCGTTCGCGGCGTTCTATCTGGAGCGGGGCGTGGTGCGCGCGGCGCTGGCCGTCAACCGTGTGCGCGACCTGGTGCCGCTGAAGAAGCTGATTGGCACGACGCCGGATGCGGACGCCCTGGCCGATGAGAGCGTCGAGCTGCGCGCCTTGCTCACCCGCGCCGGCGGTTGATGCTTTTTGACGAATCGGTACGGACACCGCGCCGGCGCTCTCCAGTCCGCGCCGGCGGACGTCGCGGCGGCACGCGCGTCCATGGCGCGATTGCCATCGCCGGCCGGCCGGCTTTTTGCCGAGGCACGATCTTTGCAAATGAGGCATGCGATAATAGCGATTGCTGGTCCGAAGGATGCGTCCGACATGGCATCAGAAGGACGATTGGAGCGGTCTGTATGTGGGATACCGTTCTGCCGGTGCTGGGCAGTTGCCCCGCCTGCGGCCAAGAGGTGAGCCGGGATGTGCGGCTCTGGGCCACGACGAGCTGGATGGCGCGCTACCAGTCCGAAGATCGGCTGCGCCGTGGCATTGATCGCACCGTCGAGCGCATGGTCGTCGAGCGGCATGCGCGTGTGTGCGCCGGGCAGAAGCGGGAGCGCAGCGTGTACGCCGTCTCCGCATGATCACGCTGATCGAGCGAGCCCATATCCTTCGCGGGTGCGGTACCCGGCGGCCGTTCCCCTCTGGCTCCCCCTCGCCCCGCGGGGCAAGGGGCCGGGGGGTGAGGCCTCCTCGCTCAGGGCTGGCATTCCCATTCGCGCCAGCTAAAGCCGTCGCGCGAGAAGATTTCGTACGCGGCGTGGATGTTGGCGTTGTAGTCGAAGGGCGAGGACGCATGGTATGAGGTGCCGTTCCAGGTGCTCGGATAGAGAATCTGGAAGACGCCGGAGGCGTGGCTATTGAGGATGGGGAAGGGATTCCAGGCGTTGGGATCGTAGCCAGACTCGCAGTGTGAGACGTTGAGCGCGCCCTGGGCGTAGGGGCCGAAGACGGCGATGATCTCGTTGATAATGGTCTGCGTGCCGGGATCGGAGCCATGCGGCGGGATGTAGAGCGGCACCGGTGTGGGCGTGGGGCGCGGCGTCGGCGAGGGAGTGGGGGTTGGGATCCAGGGCAAAGCGTTGGCGTAGGCCTTGAAGCCGCCGCCAAAGGCCGCCGTGGCGCCGAGCGGCGAGGCGAGGGTGAGCGCGCTGAAGAGCAGCATCATCGTCACCATGGAGATGATGAACTGCGACGTGAAGGAGCGCGGGCCGTGCCGCTGTGGGACGATAGGGCCGAGGCGCCGGAGCGGCTTGCGCGCGCCGCGGATGAGGATGGCGGGTGGCGCGGCGGAATCCGCGGCCGGCGCCACTCGCCGGTCGCCCACGCGCATCAATGCCGGCAGGCCGGTGGCGCGGAGATCGGGCGTGATCGCGGTCGGCAAGCCGGCGATAGCGTCTTCAGATGGCAGGTTGGCAAAGCCGGAGTGGCGCGCGGTGGGAAGCGGGCCGTTCCAGGGAGCGGCCGGCGGAACGGGCAACCGGCCGGACGAGTGCGACGTGGGCGGGCGGCGCGCTAGCGCCCCTGTGGTGCCGGGCGTCTGCGCGGGCCGCTGGCTGCTGGCGCCCGATCCTTTGAGCGCGGCGGATGTGAGGGTGGGGCGCGCGGCGGTGCGGCGCGTCGTCGGGGTGGGCGCGGGCGGTTGCGCGGCATCGTGGGCGGGCAGCACCGGCACGCTGTGCTGGTGGGTGGCGTGCAGGGCGTCCTGGAGCGAGGGAGTGGGCGCGGGCGTGCGCCGTGTCTCTCGCGCGGCTTCCGGTTCGCGTTTCCGCTGTCGCGCCATGTTTGCTCCTACTCATGACGGCCGCCGTACGCCGTGCGCCGCTGTGCAGCATGGCACTGGCGGCGGAAGCCGTCAATGTGGGCGGGAACACTTAGCCCGGAAGTACCTGGGGGCGAGGCGGAAACGGAGAATTCACCGCAGAGGACACGGAGGTTCACGGAGGGCGAGGAGATGGGAAGATTAGCCCGGATTCGTCATGAAACATTGCCCGCCCAGCGCGTTCTGGCGTCCCCTCTCCTCACGAGGAGAGGGGGCTGGGGGTGAGGACTCCCCACTAGAACGCGAGGCGGCGCCCGGCGTGGGTAACGGCGGCGATGAGCTTGTCCACGTCGAAGGGCTTGCTGATCACCGGCACGGACAGCTCGGTCAGCAGGTTGGCGAAGGCCAGCGGCAGCGTCCGGCTGCTGGCGGTGATGAGGACGACAGCGACGCGCCGGGCGAGCGTCGGGTCGGCGGCGATGCTGCCGAGCACGCCGGCGCCGTCCAGGCCGGGCATCATCAGGTCGAGCAGCACGACCATCGGCGCGCGGCTGCCGCGCAGGGCGCGCAGGGCGGCGAGGCCGTCGGCAGCCTCATCCACGCTGAAGCCAGCGTCTTCGAGCGCGAAGCGCACCGTCTCGCGTATCGCCTCATCGTCATCCACAATCAACACGCGCGTCACAGCCGGCACCCCCTGGCATGGCCTCCGTCTTTGCTCCGCTCACTCCACTCCCCCCGGCGCGGTCCGTTCCGCGCGCCTGATCCCTACGATAGAGCAAACGGCTGGTGGCGCATTCCAATAACCTCACGATGGCCCGAATGTCCCCCGGCAATGGAGTTCCTCACCCCCAACACCCTCTCCTTGCGCGGAGACGGGGAAGCCCAGCCATTCGCGCCTGTCGCACGATCTGGGCCAGTCTATGCCCAAGTGGTGGGAGCCGGTGCGCCCACTCGCGCGTGCCGCAGTGTGGTTGTTCTCACTGGCGTAGGGGGACCGCGTAGTATATTTGTAGTGGTTTCACTCGCGCGGATTATCCTCACGGGCGTGGGGGTGAACCGGACAGTACGGCATGTCGCGGTGGGACTCAAACATTATCCTCACGGGCGTGGGGGTGAGCCGGAGGACGCGCGGCGATCCAGCGGCGGGAGGACGAGTGGCCGGCGAAAGCAGAGGAGCGGGAGGAGCGGCACGATGACACAGAGAAGCGGCGCGCGGCGCAATATCAGCGGCGGTGCGCCCTGGGAGGCGGTTGTGGGCTATTCGCGGGCGGTGCGTGTGGGCAACGTGATCCACGTGGCCGGCACGACGGCGACCGGCCCCGATGGCGCGGTGATCGGGGCGGGCGACGCCTACGCCCAGGCAGTGCGGGCGCTGCGGACCATCGAGGCGGCGCTACGAGCGGCGGGGGCGGACCTGCGGCACGTGGTGCGCACGCGCATCTACGTGACGGACATCACGCAGTGGCAGGCGATTGGGCGGGCGCACGGCGAGGTCTTCGGCGCGATCCGCCCGGCGGCGACGATGGTAGAGGTGCGGCGGCTGATCGATCCGGCGCTGCTGGTGGAGATCGAGGCTGAGGCGATTGTGCCGGATGGCGATGGGGAAGGCGAGAACGACGAGCAAGACGAGAAAGCGGGCGAGACGCGATGATTCTCCGGTCACAGACGACAACGGCGCACGCGGAGCCGGCGCGTGCGGATGCGGCGGAGCTGGCGGGATACTACGGCCCGGACAGCGTGACCTGGCGTGTGGGCAGCGAGGCGGCGCTGATGATCGGTGGGGCGCGGGCGATTCTGATGCAGCTCGCGCATCCACTGGTGGCGGCGGGGGTGGGGCGGCATAGCTCGTACGGCAGCGATCCATGGGGGCGCATGTATCGCACGCTGGACCTGGGGCGGCGCATGACGTTCGGGACGCGCGGCGAGGCGCGCGCGGCGGCGCGGACGATCAACCGCCTGCATACCCACGTAACGGGGGAGCTGGATGCGGCGGCGGGGAGCCTGCCGGGCGGGACGCCCTACCACGCGCGGGAGCCGGAGCTGCTGCTGTGGGTCTTCGCGACGCTGGTGGATACGGCGCTCTCGCTCTACCCGCTGCTGGTCGGGCCGCTCTCGGCGGATGAGCAGGAACGCTACTACCGCGAGGGAGTGGAGGGGATGCGCCTGCTGGGGATGGCGGTGGAGGCGGCGCCGCCGACGGTGACGGCATTCAAAGGCTACATGCGCGACATGCTGGCGGGGGATGTGCTGGCGCTGACGCCACCGGCGGCGGATGTGGCGCGCACGATCCTGAACATGCCGGCGCCGCTGGCGCTGCGGCCGCTGCGTCCGCTGCTGCGCCCGGCGCTGTTCGTGAACGAGCGGCTCACCATCGGGCTGCTGCCGCCGGCCCTGCGCGACCTCTACGGCTTCCGTTGGAGCGACGGACAACAGGCGCTCTTCGATCTGTGGGCGGCGAGCATGCGGCTGATGGTGCCGCGCCTGCCGGCGCTGGTGCGCCAGCCGCCGTGGGCGCGCGCGGCGTGGCGGCGGGTGCGGAGAGGGTATTGAACCGCGGAGTTCGCAGAGGACGCAGAGGGCAGAGAGAGGGAGAGACGAGAACTACCACAGAGGCCACGGAGGGCGTGAAGCGCGTGGCCTAAATGGCATCGCTCTTCGAGGCTGTGGACGGTTGTATGGCGGGCGACCCCATGCTACAATGCGCCGCAACGGCGGGGATGCGCCCCTCCCGCCGCGCGCGCCGTCTGGCGCCGGGCGCCGTGGGATGCCGTGCCAAGCCGCGAGGAGCCACCATGAGCGACGCCACCCTACCACAGACGAGCGAGGCCGTCACATCCTCTGATCCCAGCGCGGTAAGACGCGCCGCCCGCTACGCCGCCTATATCTTCTGGCTGATGTTCATCATCAACTTCCTGAATTACCTCGACCGCTGGATCTTCACCGGCCTCAGCCCGATCATCCAGCAAGATCTGCGACTGGATGAGTCGCAGTTGGGACTGCTGGCGAGCGCGTTTCTGGTGGTCTACACGCTGGTGGCGCTGCCACTGGGATTCGTGGCGGATCGGCGCAGTCGCAAGGGCATCGTCGGCTTGGGCGCCACGATCTGGAGCCTTGCCACGGTCTTCACGGGTTTGGTCAGGAACTTCCCCGCGCTGTTGGGTGTTCGCGCGCTGTTGGGCATCGGCGAAGGCAGCTACTACCCAGCCGGCACCCCAATGCTGGCTGCCCAGTTCCCGCCGTCCCGGCGCGCGACGGTGCTGGCGCGCTGGAGTGTCGGCGCGCTGATTGGAGCGGCCGTCGGCTTCTTGCTCGCGGCGCCGTTCTCCAGTCCCAATGCGTGGCGCTTCGCCTTCTTCTTCACCGGCGTCCCGGGGCTGATCTTCGCGTTCCTGATTTGGCGCACGCGCGAGAAAATTCGCCACGACGAAGATCCCACCGTCGAACCCCCGCGAGGCGAAGGCCGCTCGGCGCTCGGCCAGTTCCGTTCCTACCTGCGCATTCCCACCGTGCGGGTGCTGGTTGCCATGCATGCCTGCGGCTTCTTCGCGCTCACCGCCATTACCAGTTTCTTACCGATCTATCTGACAGGCGCTTACGGCAAGATCGTGCCAAAGTACGTCAATGGCGACGTCGTAGGAACGCAGCCGGGCGAGTTCGCGCAGGCCGGCCTCTCCGCCGGCCTGATCCCGATTCTGGCCGGTGGCCTGGTCTTGATCGGTGGCATCGCCGGCAACCTCTACGGTGGCGCGCTCGCTAATCGCTTGAGCCGCCGCACTTCACGCGCCCGCGTCCTGACCCCCGGCCTTGGCTTTCTACTCGCGGCGCCCTGCGTGTTGATAGCCCTCGGCGCACCGTACGTGCTGCGCGCCGTCCCCGCCTATGCGAATGCCTCCGACTCCACGCGCGTTATGGTCGGCGTCGCGGTCTTCGCCGTCTTCGCCCTGGGCGGCGCCTTCTTCCTCAATCTCTATAGCGGGCCAGGCAGCGCCGCCCTCTTGGATGTGGTCCCCCCCAAGGAACGTGGCGCGGCCGGAGGCACCGTCCTGACGTTGGAGCATCTGCTCGGCGACATTTACGCCGCGGCGCTTGTCGGCGCCCTCGCGAAGATCTTCAGTCAAGCGTTTGGCGGCGAGCAGATCGGGCTGGCACTGTTGCTGACCTGCCCGGCGGTGCTCGTCATCTCCGGCATCATCGGCATCCGTGGCAGCCGGCACTATGCCGGCGACGTGGCCGCCCTCGGCTCCTCCGCCGATGCCCTGCTCGGCGCCAAGCCGCTTGCCGTATGACACTGAGTCACACTCCACGGTCTTGCCATTGCCACGACCGCTCCGCGACCGGGATTATCCCCGGCATTCATACCGGGAGGCGACGAACACCACCACCCTCGCCCCCCGTCGCTTCCACTCGCCCCACGGCCCCTTCCCTGAGAGGGAAGGGCGTTGTGGGTGAGGTTCTCCCTTGCCACCCCGCCTATTTTGCGGTATATTCGTTCTATCATCGCGGCGTCATCCCGCGCCGCCAGTACCTTGAACAACCGCATACCGTGCTAAACACAACCACCTCACCCCATGGCAACTGAGCGCGTGGCAGCGTGGACGAGGTGGTTACCCCTCAAAACGTTGCCGTTTTTGCCGCTCACGTTGCCATCCATTGCCACATCGTTGCCGTTTCTTGCCGTTTCTTGCCGCTTTTGCCACCCAGAACGCGCACTGTCACGTTCCCGCGGGCCGCAAATCGGCTTGAATGCGGCATTCGCCAGGAGATCGCCCCGATGCGCCATCAAAAAGCGGCAAAAACGGCAATGTTCACCGCCGAGGTCAACATTGCCGCGCGAGATAACACCGGCGGTAATCCGAGCCGTTGGCATAGTCTCCACCCCTGCCGCACCAGGATTACCCCCGGCATTCATGCCGGGAGCTGGCAGTGGAGATTACCGCATTCATGCCGGGGCGGCCTGTATTCCATCTCGCTGCCCCGTAGATGGCGCCGTTTTGCGCTCCCCATTCATCCCATGCCAAACGTCACCCTGCTTTGACCCACTCGCGCCCCGCATGCTACGCTTGCCCCCGTCGCCGGGCAGCCTTCCGGCGCCAGCGGGCCAAGCTCAGGAGGCCGAACGATGACCGCGATCTGCATCGCGAACAATAAAGGCGGTGTCGGCAAGACGACCACCGCCGTCAATCTCGCCGCTGGACTGGCCCGGCTCAACCAGCGTGTCCTCGTTGTGGATGTGGATGGCCAGGCCAACGCCACCTATGCCCTCACCGGCCGCGTCCACCCCGTGCCCTCGCTCTACGACGTGCTCGTCGGCGAGCGCAAGCTCGAAACCGTCGTCTGGAAGACCAACGAAGAAAACGTCTGGCTCGTCCCCGCTGACGGCCGCCTGCAAAACGCCGATGTCGAGCTCGCCTCGCGCCCCGGCCGCGAATGGCGCCTGGCCAAGGCCCTCCACGGCCAAGACTTCGATTACATCATCCTCGACACCCCACCCTCGCTCGGCGTCCTCACCCAAAACGCCCTCGCCGCCGCGCACCGCGTCCTCATCCCCATCGCGCTCACCGAATTCAGCCTGATCGGCATGGACAAGCTCGAAGCCACCATCGAAGACCTGCGCGACCAGCTCGACCTCTACGACCTCGAGATCGCCGGCGTCGTCGCCACCTTCTACGAAAGCACCACCACCGCCGGCGAGACCTGGGGCATCCTCGAGAAGAAATATGAAGGCCGCCTGCTAGAGACGCGCGTCCCCAAGAACCTCGATCTAGAGAAGGCGCACCGCGAGAACGAGAGCATCCTCAGCTTCGCGCCGCAAAGCACCGGCGGCCAGGCCTACATGTCCCTTGCGCGAGAGGTGAAGAAGCTTGTCCCAGCGCACCCGCAACCGTACGACCGCCGCCGCTCCCGCGGCGCGTAAGCCCCGGCCAGCCGCCCCGGCCGCGCCGCCCGCCATCGCGTCAGCGGAGCCGAAAGAGCCGAAAGAGCCGGCCGTACCGCCGGCTCCATCGCCGCCGCCGCCGCCGCCGCTGCCGCTTGCCCCCGCGGCGCTCGCGCGCGCGCTGCGCGCCGTCGCCGCCGAGATCGAGCGTGATCCCGCCCTGGCCCGCCGCGTCGCCGACGCCCTCGCCGCGCCGCTGGATCAGCCCGAACAGCCGGATGCCCCCACGCCCGCGCCGGAGCCACTGGCGACCGGCACGCGCGCCGTCCGCGCCTTCACGCCCCGGCTCATCACCGGCGCCAGCCCCGCGCTCGGGCCGGGCGTGCCTGATCCCTTCGCCCTGCACGCCAAGCTGGGTCTGGACGGCCTGCGCGTCGCGCTCGAGGAGCTGCGGCTCGGCTCGCTGCGCGCCATCGTTCGCGAACACGGGCTGGACCCCGGCGGCAAGGTCAGCCGGCAGAACGACGCCGCCCGGCTGCGTGAGCTTATCCTCGCCGCGGTCGGCCTCCCCCGCTCCTCGCACGGAGAGGGAGCCGGGGGGTGAGGACTCCCACGGTTGCGCGCATGCGGCCGGTCCGCTATCATGGCGCAATGCGATACATATGAGCGCTCTGTGTGGGGTAGTGTCGAGGCTGTCGAGCGGAACAAGGCCGAGCATGAGGAGGTGGAGCATGAGGAGGTGGAGCATGAGGAGGTGGAGCATGCGGCTGCCGGGACGCGAGACGATCACTGTCGTCATGGTGATCGGCGCGCTGGCGCTGGCAGTGGCGGGATGCGCGAGCGGCGGCGGCGCGACGGCGGGCGCTCCGGCCGATACGGCGGCCACCATCGCCGCACAGGCCACTGCCACACCCCAGGCGCCCGTGCCGACGCGGTGCCCCGCGCCCACGCCGACGATCAGGATTGACAGCCAACCCTGCGGGCCGACGATCTTCATGGACGACCTCAGCTTCTCGGTCGCCAGTTGCACCGTCAAGCGCGGCGCTACCCTCACCTTCGACAACCAGAGCGGCGACGAGCCGCATATCCTTTGCTTCGGCCACCTGCAGCGCTGCGTCCCCAACGCGGCCGGCCCCGCCGAGATGAACACGCTGGCCGGCGTGAGCATAGACCCTGGCAAGCGCTACAGCCTCACCTTCACCAAGCCCGGCGTCTACCAGATCACCTGCCTGGTGCATCCCGTCATGGACATGGCCGTCGGCGTCACGTCCTAGCGCGCGCTGTGGAGTGTCTGGGGCGTATGCGGGGCGTGCCCATTCAGCCATTCAGACTGGGAATTGACAGGCCGCATGCGACTCACATATAATGATCGGGTGCGTCCATCAGGAAAGGGATTGTTGTACTACCATGAAGCGAACCTGGCAGCCGAAGCGCATCCCCCGGAAGCGCGAGCACGGCTTCATGAAGCGCATGTCCACGCGCTCCGGGCGTAACGTGCTCAAGGCACGCCGCCTGAAGGGCCGCTGGCGCCTGACCGTCGTCTAAGCGCGGCGCTCACACGTGCGCAGAGTGCGTCTCGTGCCGGTTCGCTCCTGGTGTATCCCTCGCGGAATCCCAGGCGGCCCGCGAGGCGCACTCCGCATGCTTGGGGCTTGTTCGTCGTGTCGTGAATGCGCGTACTCGTGAAACAGGGTGAGCGGGCCGAACGTATTCCAGGACGGGAGCGCTTTCCGCGCACTCGCCGGCTGCGCTCGCCGCGTGACTTCCAGCACACCCGCCGGCGCGGCCGCAGCGTCAGCGGCGCCTATCTGACGCTACAGTACGTCCGACAGGCCGGCGACCCGGCGCCCGCCCGCGCCGGCTTCTCCGTTGGCAAGCGCGTCGGCAACGCCGTCATGCGCAACCGTGTCAAGCGCCGGCTGCGCGAGGCGGTCCGCCGCCTGCTGGCGGACGTGCCCCCCGGTTGGGATCTCGTCCTCTCCGGCAAGCCAGGCGCCGCCCAGGCGGAGTACGCCGCGCTGGCCGGCGAGGTGCGCGCGCTGCTGGCCCGCGCGGGCCTGCTCCCAGCCGCGCACTCGGACACGCCAGATATGCCAGACACGAGGTAACGCATGAGATACGTGGGCATGGGGCTTATCCGCCTGTACCAGCGGACGTTCTCGGTCATCCTGCCGTCGAGCTGCCGCTTCACCCCGTCCTGCTCGCAGTATGGCTATGAAGCCATCGAGAAGTACGGACTGCCGCGCGGCGGCTGGATGGCGATCAAGCGCATCGGGCGCTGCCACCCCTTCTACACCGGCAATCTGTACGACCCGGTCCCATGAAAGGAACGTCAGGGAGCATAAGGGGGAAGGATGGCGCGCCGCGCGCCATGCTGGCGCGGTCTGTGCCACAATGTTGCTCGACACGCTGATCGCGCAGCGCATGACAGCGGATGCGCCCGGCACGACACTTGGCGACTCGCATGTGAGGTGACCGGCGCGGCGCCGGTCGCGTGCTGGTATTGCCGGCATCTTTGCTATCACACGTCAACACACCTGAGGCCGCCGCCAGCCGCCACGGGGGAGGACATAGACAGTGGGCCAAATCTTACAGCCAATCGGCGATATCTTCCACGCGCTCTTCTATGGGCCGGTCTTCAACGTCCTGATGCTCATCTATCACTTCACCAACGGCCTCTGGCATGGCGGCGCCTTCGCGATCTCCATCGTCCTGCTGACGCTGATCATCCGCGCCAGCCTCATCCCGCTCACGCGCAAGCAGCTCAAGTCCAGCCGGGCGATGCAGGAGCTACAGCCCAAGCTGGCCGCGCTCAAAGCCCAGTATAAGGATAACCCGCAGGGCATGATGGCCGCGCAGCAGGCGCTTTACAAGGAGCATGGTGTCAGCCCTGTCTCTGGCTGCTTACCGCTTGTCATCCAGATGCCCTTCCTGTATGCGCTCTTCTTCTCCTTCAACACCGTCCTGCTGGCGCAAGGCGCGGAGTCCGTCGCGCATCACCTGACGCGCATCAACGCCGACATCTACCCCTTCCTGCCCAAGATCAGCCAGCTTCCCGCGACGCAGTTCTTCTGGGCGAATCTCGCGCAGCCCGACCCGCTCAAGATCCTGCCGCTCGTGGCGGCGGTCCTCACCCTGATCCAATTGCGCATGGCGATGCCGCTGCGCAAGAAGCCGGCGCCGGGGCAGCCATCCGATCCCACCTCGCAGGCGACGCAGGCGACACAGTACCTCATGCCGGTGATGACCTTCATCTTCGGCCTGAACTTCGCCTCCGGCCTGGCGCTCTACTGGTGCATCAGCACCGGCTTCTCCGCCGTGCAGCAGTATTTCCTCAACGGCTGGGGTTCCCTCTTCCTCGGCATCCCCAAGGAGTTGATGGTGAAGCTCCACATGGAGCATCTCATTCCCGTCCCACCGGAGATCGCTTCCCCAGCGCTGGCCGGGCGCGGCCTGGGCACGGCCGCCGCGCGCGGCCTCGTCGCGGC
Source organism: Ktedonobacterales bacterium (assembly GCA_025935195.1). Taxonomy (GTDB): domain Bacteria; phylum Chloroflexota; class Ktedonobacteria; order Ktedonobacterales; family JADMIN01; genus JAICVS01. The sequence goes on along the minus strand of JAICVS010000022.1, from coordinate 17,990 downwards.
GCCCACAAACGCGCCGTCCGCACCCGCCGAGAGCGGCGGCATCCGCGGCCTGCTGCGCCAGCTGCGCGATCAGATGGCCGCTGGGCAGGAGCAGCGCGCGTCACAGAACGGCACCGTGGTGGACGCGACCCCTCCCAACGGCGCGAACGGCTCAGGAAGCTCCAAGGGCCAGGCGTTCGCCGTGACGCCGGCCGAGGGCGGCGACAATAGCAATGGCAACGGCGCCGGCACACCGCGCGAGCGGCGCCCGCGACCTTCCCGCACCGGTCCTGTGCTGGTGAAGCCGGCGCGGGATGGCGCGGCGCGCGAGCGCGTTGAGCTTCCTGAGCAAGCAATCGCCCGCGAGGCAACTGATCAACCATCCAGCGACCGCGTCGAGCTGCCGGAGGTGGCCCTGCGCCGCGATGCCGCTGGGACGCCCGCGGTGAGAAACGGCACGGCGAACAGCACGGCGAACGGCACAGGCAACGGTACGACGCGGCGCATCGCCTCACAGGGCAGCCCGCGTCCATCCGTCTCGCAGCAGCGCAAGGGTACGCCCAAAGGCGGCGCGGGATCAGGCTCGGCGCGTGGGCGCAGTGGACGACCGAAGGGGGGCAGATAAACGGTGGAGAGCGCAGAAGCCTCCGGCAAGTCGATCGAGGACGCGATCCTCCAGGCGCTGGCACGCCTGGGACGCAATCGCGATGAGGTAGATATTACCGTGCTACAGGAGCCTAGCCGCGGCACGCGCGGCATGGGCGCCCGCGACGCCCGCGTGCGCGTCTTCCTAAGGCCCGCGCGCTCCGGCCACGCCGCCGCACCGCTTGCGGGCGACGACGTGATCGCGGCCGGTGAGTCCTATGCCCAGGGCGATGCGGCGGGCGCATACGGGGCGGACGATGCGGCGGACGCATATGCCGAAGGGGATGGGAGCGACGAGCGGGACGTGGACGAGCGGGACGAGGATGGAGATGAATACGACGAGGATGAATACGTCGTCCCTGGCCTGACGACCGCCCCCCTCAAAGAGATGTTGCCCGAAGACGCCAGCATTGAGGAATTCGCCGTCGAGGCGCTGCGCCAGGTGCTCGGTCACATGGGCGTCAACGCCGCGATCGACGTTCCCGAGCCGGAGAGTGAGGAGAGCGCGGAGGAGGAGCCGCTGGTGCTCAACATCCGCAGCGACGATCCCGATACGTTGAGCCTGCTCATTGGCCGCCGCGGCGAGACGCTCTCCTCGCTGCAACTGCTCGTCAGTCTGATCGTGAGCAAACAGGCCGGCAGCCGCGAGCGCATCATCGTGGACTGCGAGAACTATCGCGAGCGTCGCGAGCACAACCTGCGCTCCATGGCCGCGCGCATCGCCGATCAGGTGCGCCGCTCCGGCCGCCCGATCATGCTCGAAGCTATGCCGCCCAACGAGCGGCGCATCATCCACATGGCGCTCTCCGAGACCGACGACATCGCCACCGAAAGCACCGGCGAGGGCGACCAGCGCCGTGTCGTCGTCTCACTCAAACGCCCGTCCCATGTCTGAGGACGCGGGATTCGCGGCGTAGAGGCGCAGGGGCGACAAGCAGGCGCGGAGGTGAGCGCGTGCGCGGGGATGCGCGGCCCGATGATGTGCCAGACTTTGTGGCGATCGGCCATGCCACCCGCGACCTGCTGCCCGATGGGAGTTGGCGCCTCGGCGGCACGGTGACATTCGCCGCGCTCACCGCGCAGCGCCTGGGGCTGCGCGCCGCCGTCCTCACCAGCGGCCCACCCGACCTGCTGGCCGCCCTGCGCGATACCCTGCCCGGCGTCGCCCTCACCTGCCTTCCCGCGCCCGACGCCACCACCTATGAGAACGTCTACGCCGGTGGAACGCGCACCCAATACCTGCGCGGCCGCGCCGCTCCCATCTCCGCGCGTGACCTGCCCGCCGCCTGGCGTGACGCGCGCATCGCGCTGCTGGCGCCGCTCGCGAGCGAGGTCGAGCACGCGCTCGCCTCGGCGTTCCCGCGCGCGCTCGTCGCCGCCACGCCGCAGGGCTGGCTGCGCCGCTGGGATAGCACCGGGCGTGTCACCCCTGGCCCGCTCGACGATGCTGAGACGCTGCTGCCCCACCTGCGCGCCCTCATCCTGAGTCGCGAAGACCTGCCGGCATCCCTGGTAACGTTGGATGACCCTGGCAGCGGCAGCCGTGCATCCGACGGCGCCGACGCTCAGATCGCGGCCTGGGCGCGCGTCGTGCCGCTGGTGGTGGCGACGCGCGGGCCGGATGGCGCCCTGCTGTATCGCGATGGCAGCGCTCCCGAGGCGTTCCCCGGCTATCCGGCACGCGAGCTGGATCCCACCGGTGCGGGCGACGTGTTCGCCGCCGCGTTCCTCTGCGCGCTCGACGCCGCCGCCGATCCCCACGTCGCCGTGGACTTCGCGAACCGTGCCGCCGCGCTCTCCGTCGAGCACCCCGGCGCGGACGGCATCCCCACCCATGCGGAGATCGCCCGCCGCTTCGGCTGATGTCTCCGATGACGCCAGGCAGGATTCGCCCGCCATATCGCTGGCTCTCCAGTTCTCCGTCTTTTCCCACATCTTCCCGTATCCGCCTCACCCGCGGTGTAACGCGCTCCCGTATCCCCTTGCGCAGCAGTCATGGCGGACTCGCGCGGTACGGGACAGCGCGCGAGTGGGGGAGGCGCGACAATGGACACCACGCTTCTTGGATTGGCCGCGGGGGCCGCGGGCTGGAAGGCCGGCCACGCGACCATCAGCGCGCACGGGCCATTGCTCCACCCCACGCATCCCGCCGTACCCGATCTGGTCACGGACCCCGAAGTGGAGCTGTGCCAGCGGGCCGCGGCGCATGCTCGCCGCTACATGCGCAAGACGCTGGCGGCCCAGCCGGACCTGACCCCGGCGATGGGCGTGCGGGTCTTCATCACGTACATGTACGCGTTCATGCGCGGCGTGTACGACGAGACCACCCACCGCGCCATCCCTGGTGAGGAGCAGTGGTAAGCCGGGACGGCAGCCGAGGACCGGAACGCGAGGTGACGAGCGCGTTCCGGCCCTCTCTTTCTTTGTCCGCTTTCCTCCTCCGCTCTCACAGTTCCCCCGCCAGATAGCGCGCCCACATCTCACCGGCAATCGCGCCCGCGTCCGCGTCCACACCGTAACGCGCGAAGTGCTGGCAGATCCGCTCCACATCGCGCAGCAGCAGCGGGTAGACCTCTGGGTTGTAGCGGGGATCTAGCGCCTGCGCGAAATCAATGACCGCGATCGCCCCCTCCTGGTACAGAATGTTGTACGCCGAGAGATCGCCGTGGATGCGGTCGCACGCCAGGAACAGCTCCACGTTGCGCACGATGCGCTCGAAGATCGGCTCTGCCTCCTCAGCCGGCAGCTCCACCTCGCGTAGCAGCGGCGCCGCCTCGCCGTCCGCGTCGCCGACATACTCCATCAACACACCGTTGCCGATGTGCGAGAGCGGCCGCGGCACATCCGCCCCGGCCTCGTAGAGGCGCTGCTGCGTCAGGAACTCGTAGGTGATCCACGACACCACGCGCTCGCTCTGCCCGCGTCCACTGCGCTGATGCGCCTTCCAGCGGCGGTCGTTGCGCACCTCGTGCCCATCCGCGTCGAGCTGCGCGCGCGACTGCCGGTAGACCGCGTCGTTCTTCAGGCCGCGAAACATGCGCGGGCGATACACCTTCGCGGCGAGATACTCCAGCCCCGTCGCCGGATCAGCCGCGCAGCAATAGACCGTTGCCTCCTTACCGCTCTGCACGACGTGTAGCACGTCCGCGATCAGGTCTTCCTCATAGAATCGCTCCAGCGAGGAGAGCACCCAGAGGCGGTCGCGCTGGTGCGCCAGGAAGGTCGGAGTGAACGGCGGCTTCTCCCCCACCCGTTCGGCGTCGCGCTCCCGCAGCCAGCGCTGCACCTCCTCGCTGGCCTCGTAGCTCGTCTTCTCGATCTTCTCGCCGCGGACGACTGTCCCCGTCCGCTCAGGCTGTTCGTTCGGCGCCGGCACGGCGCCCAGAGCGGGCATGCCGCTCCCATTGTCGCTCTTCACGAGTGCTTGCGCTCCTCCAGCGCTGAACCGCCCCTCATGCGTCCCTTGCCATCGCATCGTGGGCAACAGGGCATGCCACCCGCGACAACGCGGCAACGGCATGGCACAGGACGGCGATCAACGCCGGGAATAGATACAGCTCGTGAATCCGCGACAGCGCGTTGCGCGCGGTGGAATCGCCGGCCGTGTTATAACCTGCCGGGATGCGTGTGCGGAGAGCGTTCAGCGGGCCGCGCCGGTCAGCGCGCCGCGGGCGTCACGAGCGGGACAACATGAGCTGTCGTGACCATCGCACTTCCCAAGGTGACACCTCCTCCGCTCGTAGACAGGCGCATCATCACTCAGCGTTCATGCGCCATCGCGGCGGACCGGGGATGATCCGCCACACGCACAGTATACCGGAGAGCAGCGGCATATATCGGCAGATTTCTGCCCAATATACCGCCGTCATGTGTCCGAATCCGGGCCGATGGCGATGCTGCCCTTGCCCTGCCTCAAGCGATACCTCAATCGCCCTCAATACTTGTAGACGTGCTGGCGAGCCTCCTCTTCCGGCGTCTTGTCCGCGAAGTACGCGCTCTCCAGTCGCTTCACCGCTACGTACGCCCGCGCCTCCAGCGGCCCCAGTGCCTCCAAGAGCGTCTCGTCGCCTTCCAGCGCGTCCAGCGCCGCGTCCAGCGACTCTGGCAGCCGCTTGATCCCGCGCCGCTCGCGCTCGTCCTCGCTCAGATTGCCTGGGTCCACCTGCACCGGCTCGCCGGGGTCCAGCTCGCGCCGCACGCCGTCCAGCCCCGCCGCGATCAGCGCGCCGATCGCCAGATAGGGATTGCCGCTGTGGTCGGCCGGCTTCAATTCGAGGTTGGTAGACTCCGCCTCGCGCCCCCAGAACGGCGACGGCACGCGGATCGCCCCCTCGCGGTTGTCGAAGCCGTACGCGGTGTACGCCGAGCTCCAGAAGTGCGGCAGCAGCCGGCGGTAGGAGTTCGGGCTGGCGCAGGTCAGCGCCACCAGCGCCGGCAGATGCGCCAGCACGCCGCCCACGAAATGCCGGCCCAGCGCGCTCAGCCCGCCGCGCGTCGCTGGGGCATAGAGCAGGTTGCGCCCCGCATGCGCCGTCCCTGGCGCACCCCACAGGCTGAAATGGATGTGCGCGCCGCTGCCCGCCTGATCGAGGAACGGCTTGGCCGCGAACGACGCCAGCGCGCCATGCCGCCGCGCCACCCCACGCACCGCCTCGCGCACCAGGATCACGTTATCCGCCGCGCGCAGCGCCTCCGCGTGCGCGATTGACAACTCCTGCTGCCCCGGTCCCAGCTCCGGCATGAACTGCTCCACCTGCACGCCCATGCGCTCCAGCGTCGCGATCACGTCGTCGAGAATCTCGGCGGTCGCGTCGAAGCCGATGCTGCTGTAGCACAGGCTGCGGTCGTACGACTCGTACCCACCGTCCGCCGTCTCGCGCACCAGATAGAATTCGTGCTCGACCGTCGCCCGTACCACCATCCCTAGCTCGCCCGCCCGCGCGATCATGCGTTTCAGGAACGTGCGCGGGCAGGCCTCCCACGGCTGCCGGTCGTCCTGGCGCAGCATGTCGCAGAGCATCATGCCGGTGTGCGGCGCGTAGGGCAGCACGACGAACGTCGCTGGGTCGGGCACCAGCCGGAACTCGCCCACCGGCCCCATCCCCGCCACCGCCGCCAGCGCGTCCACCCCCGCGAACGCCTGCATCGCCAGCGTCTGCCCGATGCCCTCGGCCATGCGCCGCGCCAGCCCTTCGACGTGCGTCGCCTTGCCGCGCACGATGCCGCCGTTATCGCAGTACAGGAACCGCACCAGCCGCAGATTGGCACGGTTCGCCTCGTCCAGCACCGTCTCCGCGTTCATGCCTGCCTCCCGGCCCGGCGTTCCCGGCCCGTCTTCATCGCGGACAAGAACCAGCGCCTCCAGCCCTCGGCCGGGTGCGCGTACCCGACAACCGGATACTCATTGTATATTGGATGCTACCGCTTCCCTGTCAACCATCTCCTGGCCGCCAGCCGCCACAACGCACGAAGGGGATAGCTCCATGCCCGTGCCTGGTCTCTCGCCCAACCTCGCGCCCGACCTCTCCGCCATCCCCGCGCCCGACCTCTCCGCCATCCCCGTTGTGGACAACCACTGCCACGGGTTCCTCAGCGTGCAAGGCCCGTTTGACCTCGCCGCCTACCGCGCCCACTTCACCGAGTCCGCCGGCCAAGAGACGCGCGCCGAGCATGCCGCCGCCACCCTCGCCTATCGGCGCGTCCTGCGCGCGCTGGCCGCCTTCCTTGGCGCTGATCCCGACGACGAGGCCGCCATCCTCGCCGCACGCAACGCCCGCGCCGCCCCAGACGCCGGCGACGCCCTCATCCGCGATCTGCTGCGCGCCGCCACCATTGGCGCGCTGCTCATTGACCAGGGGTATCCGCCCGCTCACCTCGTGCGGCCGGATGCTCAGGTGGCCGCGCTCGCTGGCATCCGTGCCGCCCCCATCCTGCGCCTCGAAATCCTCATGCAAGACCTGATCGCCGCGCATGACACGCTCGGCGCCGTGGCCGAGGCCCTGCGCGCCGCGCTCGCGGACATACGCGCCGCTGGCTACGTCGCGCTGAAGAGCATCGCCGCCTATCGCGGCGGCCTCGCCATCCACACCTGGCCGCGCGCGGACGCCGAGACTGCCTTCGCCGCCGCCCGTCGTGAGGTCGGCGAGCGCGGCGCGCTGCGCCTCACGTCGCGCCCACTGCTCGATACGCTGCTGCATGTGGCCTTCGCCGCGGCCGCGCGCCAGGAGGTGCCCATCCAGTTCCATACCGGCTACGGCGACACCGACGCCGACCTGCTGCTCGCCAACCCGCTGCACCTGCGCGCCGTGCTGGAGCACCGCCCCTACCGTGGCATGCCCGTTGTGCTGCTGCATGAGTCCTACCCCTACACACGCGAGGGCGCCTACCTCGCCGCCGTCTACGATCACGTCTACCTCGACCTCTCCTATGGCATCCCGTTTCTGGGCGCGGGCGAGATGCTGGCCTTCACGCGCGCCGCCCTCGGCGTCGCCCCCTGGACGAAGCTGCTCTACAGCTCAGACGCCGTCGGCATTCCTGAGCTGCACTGGGCCAGCGCACACGACGGGCGGCGTATCCTCAGCGCGGCGCTCGGCGAGTGTGTCGCCACCGGAGAGCTGACCATGCGTGAGGCCGAAGCCGCCGGCCGCGCCATCCTCCACGAGAACGCGACACGCCTCTACCAGCTCTAGCGTCCGTATGCTCTACTGGTCGCACCACAGATGTGCGATGGGCGCGCCCGTTACCGCGGGTACGCCCACCTAACCCCGGCGCTGGTAAACGCAGCGCGAGGGCTCGGAATTCAAGGGGAGTTGATGAGATTGGGAACGTGACAGTGCGCGTTCTGGGTGGCAAAAACGGCAAGAAACGGCAATCTTCCCTTGCCGTTTTGGGTGAGGATGTTGCCGTTTGGCGGATGGGCGGCAAGGTGGGCCAGTTCGTGGCGTGGGGAAGGGAGCCGTCGAGTGAGATTGCGCGTGGGCGGCCCGCGGCCGAGAAGTCCGCCGACGCGGACTGAGGATGGGGTGAGGTCCCCGGATGGAGTATGATGTTGTTAATAAGGTGCAGCCGGCGTGACCGGTGTCAGAAATAGTGTACGAGAAAACAAGATCGAGATCGAGATCGAGGCGTGGGCGGGCGCTATTGGAGGCCTGCGATGAAGTGGGTGACGCGCGAGAAGGTGAAGGTCGATCGGGTGGCGTGTCCCTGGCTGATCCGCACGTTCGTGGACGCGGAGGCGGAGTTCCTGTTCGTGCCGCGCGAGCAGGTGATGGAGGTGGCCGAGCGCGCGGGGGCGACGCCTTACGATGTGCCGGATGTGGAACTGGGGCACCATGGCAAGGAGTGCTCGTTCGAGGCGATCGTGAAGAAGTACGGACTGACACGCGATCCGGCGCTGGTGCTGCTGGGCAAGATCGTGAATGGGGCGGACACGGATAACTCGCTGTGGCGGCAGCCGGAGGGGGCGGGGTTGGAGGCGGTGGCCGAGGGGTTCCGGCACCTGGGGCTGCGCGACGATCACGAGATGCTGGAAAAAGAGTCTATCGTCTACGACGCCCTGTACGCATACTGCCAGGCGATGGTGGCGCAGGGGAAGCCAGAAGGCGCGTTCAAGTAGGCGGATTCAGTCGCGGGCAACGACGAAAACGAACACGGAGGAATGGAGGCGAGGGAAGGTCACGGAGGGGGAGAGAGTGATGCGGCGCGCGAGTGGAAGCTGGCACGACCGTACGAACAGCGGGATAAGGCTAGCTATGCTGGTCGCTTGCCGGCACGTCGGGCAGCGCGGGCGCGATGCCCAGCAGCGCCGACCAGCCTGACGCGGTCAGGGGGTCATAGCGCACATCGGGCGAACCGAAGCCAAGCGTAAACTCGTCCATGAAGCAGCCTTTGCCCGCTTCAAATACCTGCGTGGGGAGGCCGGCGATCGAGAAGCGCACCTCGTACGAGTAGAAGTGCTGATCATAGTCTGGACCGTAATAGCATGGCGGCATACTGGCTCGAATCAATGGATTGGGGCCAGGGTAAGCTCGAACGTCGTTGAGGAGGCGGTGCAGACGCTGCACCTCATTACCGTCAGTGATGTTCGCATTGTAGGCAACAGTCCCGTCGGGCCGCGCGATCGTCACCTCGACCGCCGTCGCATAGCCCGCCGCGACGTGGTAGGCGCCCACGTACGCCGCCACCAGCAGCGCGAGCGCGATGAGGGTGAGAGCCGCGGCGGTCACGCGCCGGTGCCGCCAGAGCAAGGAACGCAGCCGTTGCATGGTGGATGCTCCCCCTCTTTCCCTGGTTGGCGTGTACGCTCAGCAGGATAGCACGAAAGCAGTCCGTATGCGATGGAGATGGTTGGTTGTGCGCTTCGTCCTCGCACGCTGTGGCGATCCGGCATAAAATAGGTGCCGTGAAGCACACACTCCTCTCACCAACTCACATGCGGCCTGATACCGCCGGCACGCATGACGCGCGGCTGATCGTCGCGTCACGCGGGGTGCGGCAGTTCGCCTATGGGCTGCTGGCGGTGGTGCTCGGCGTCTCACTGAAGAACGATGGGCTGCCGACGACGGCGATTGGCGCGCTGATCACCGTCTCGCTGATCGGCGATTTCGCCGACACGTACGCGATTGGCCTGTTCGCGGACCGCTGGGGGCGGCGGCGCACGCTGGCGGGGCTGGCGATCTTGATGGCGGCGACGGGGGCGGTCTTCGGTCTCGTGCGCGCCTACCCGCTGCTGCTGGTGGCCTCGCTGGCGGGCGCGCTCGGCGCTCTGGCGGCGGCGCTGCCGGAGGCGCTGGCGCGGGTTGGCGTGGCGCAAGCGACGGGGCTGCGGCTGATGTTCGGCGTGTACGCGCTGGCGGCGCTGGTGGTGACGCTGCTGGTGACACGGCTCTCGCCGCGAGTCGAGCCGGCGGATGTTGCCGGTGCGGCGGGTGCGGCGGGCGTGACGAGTGCGAGAAGGCGGCTCGTGCCGCCGTTGGGGCGCTCGCGGCGGGTGGTGCTGACGCTCTCGGCGCTCTTCAGCCTGGATGCCTTCGCGGGCGGGTTCGTGGTGCAAAGCCTGATGGCGCTGTTCTTTTACCTGCGCTTCGGCGTGCCGCTGGCAACGCTGGCGGCGCTCTTCTTCGCGGCGAACCTGATCACCGCGCTCTCCTTCCTGGCGGTGGCGCCGATCGCGCGGCGCATCGGCTTGCTCAACACGATGGTCTTCACGCACCTGCCATCGAACGTCTTGCTGGCGCTGGTGCCGCTGATGCCAGCCTTCCCGCTGGCGGCGGCGGTGCTGCTGCTGCGGCAGACGTTCTCGCAGATGGATGTGCCGTCGCGGCAGACATACACGATGGCGCTGGTAGCGCCGGAGGAGCGGACGGCGGCGGCGAGCGTCACCTCGCTGGCGCGCAGAGCGGGATCGGCGAGCAGCCCGGTAGTGTCGGGAGTGCTGTTGCAGCCGGCGCTGCTGGCACTGGGCTTACCCTTCCTGCTGGCGGGCGCGCTGAAAGTCGTGCAGGACGTGCTGCTCTGGCGGATATTCAGGAAGGTGAAGCTGCCAGAGGAGGCGGGATCACGCCACTGATGGATTATGACGAAGCGTCACTATTCCCTTACCCGCCCGGCAATCTGTAGTCGCGCCGCTTGACACCCCGCCTATTTCGTGGTAAATTAGTTCCATCATCGCGCGACCACCCCGCCGCGCTAGCACCTTGACAATCGCATACAGGCACAACCCACGCCCATCTCACCCGCTTGCACCCGCATGCGTGGCAGCGTGGACACCCCCGCATCCACGCCAAACGTTGCCGTTTTTGCCGCCCACCGTGCCGTTTCTTGCCACATCCTTGCCGCGATCTTGCCACTTTTGCCACCCATAACGCCACATGTCAAGTTCCGTGGCCCGGCAAACCCGCTTAAATTCGGCGTTTGAGAGGAGGATACGTCCGCTACAAAATGAAAAAGTGGCAAAAACGGCAATGTTGACCATCCCAGTCAACATTGCCGTGCGGACGATCAGCCCCGCGGCTCGGCGCCGAAGCGCTCGCGCAGCGTGGCGACGATGGCGGCCTGCGTGCGCTCGACCTCGGCGTCGGTGAGCGTGCGCTCCGGCGACTGGTAGGTGATGGCGTAAGCCAGGCTCTTGCGCCCTTCGGGAATGCCCGCGCCGGTGTACACGTCGAAGAGGCGCACGCCGCGCACGAGCGGCGCCCCGCTGGCGTGGATGGCGGCCTCGACCTCGGCGGCTGGCACATCCTGGGGGACGACGACGGCAAGGTCGCGCTGGGCCGCTGGATAGCGCGCGATCGGCATCTGCCGCACCGTCTCCGGCACGGCGAGGTATAGCCGCTCCAGGTCCATCTCCATCAGGTAGGTGCGTTTGGTGAGGTCGAAACGCTCGGCCACGTCCGGGTGGACCTCGCCCAGCACCGCCACCGGCGCCCAGGCCGATTCCACTATCTCGCCGCCGCCACCCTCGCTCGTCAGCTCGCCACCATGCGCGATGGCGACCTCCAGCAGCGCGGCACGGCCGGGGTGGAAAGTCGGATGGCGCGTGGGCGTGAAGCGGTAGCCGGCGACTTTGAGCGCGCCCAGCAGCGTCTCGACCACGCCCTTCAGGCCGGAGAAGTCGGCGTCGCGGTCGGGCGCGGCCCAGGACTGGACGAGCGGGCCACTCATGGCGATGGCGAGCGTGTGGCGCTCGTCGGCCAGCCCCGTGCCGGTGGCAAGTTCGGCGGTGGGCAGGTAGCGCCGCCCCAGCTCGAAGAACCAGAGACCGGCATCGCTGTGCTTGGCGTTCTCGCGCACGATGTCGAGCAGGCCCGACATCAACGTGAGGCGCAGCACACCCAGCTCGCTACTGAGCGGGTTGACGAGCGCGATGGCGGGCAGCCGCTCGGCCAGGGCGGCGATCGCGCGCCGCTCCGCCGCGCGCCCGCTCACAGCGACGGATGCCGTATCGCCGGTCTCGCCCGCGTCGTCCGCCCGCATGCCAGGAGCCGGGGCGGCCAGCAGCAGCTCGTCGCGCCCGCCCACGCCGGGCAGCAGGCTCGCCATCGCCGCGCGGCTGGTGAGCGTGTACGAGACGGTCTCGGTGAGGCCGGCGCCGGCCAGCACCTCGCGGATGCGGTCCTCGCGGCGGAACCAGGGATCGCGCGAGGGCTGGGGCAGCGGGCCGGTGGGGATGGTGCTGGGGATGCGCTCATAGCCAGCGATGCGCGCGACCTCCTCGACCAGATCGGCGCTCTCTTCCACATCGCCGCGCCAGGTCGGCACGGTGACACGCAGCGTCTCATCGGCGCCGCCGGGAACGGCGTCGCCGACGCCGAAGCCGAGCGCGCTCAGGCTGTCAATCACCTCGTTGCGCGTCACGGTCATGCCGGTCAGCCAGGGAACCTGCCCTGGCTCGAAGGTCAGCGCGCGCTGGGTGACGGGGTGGGGATAGAAATCCACGCGGCCGGGCGCGACACCGCCGTCGGCCAACTCGGCCAGCAACTGCGCGGCGCGGTCGACGGCGAGGGCGGTTAGCTCGACATCTGGGCCTTTCTCGAAGCGGCCGGATGACTCAGTGCGCAGGCCGAGCGTGACGGAGGTGCGGCGGATGTTGGTCGGCTTGAAGTGCGCGGCCTCCAGCAGCACGCTGGTGGTGGTCTCGGAGACTTCCACTCGCGCGCCACCGAAGATGCCGGCAATCACGTTCGGGCCGGCGGGATCGGTGATCAGCAGCATCTCGGCGGTGAGGTGGCGCGTCACGCCGTCCAGCGTGGTGAGCGTCTCACCTGGCGCGGCGCGGCGCACGACAATCGTATGGTCGGCCACCTTGTCGTAGTCGAAGGCGTGCAGCGGCTGGCCGAGCTCCAGCATGACGTAGTTGGTGATGTCCACGACGTTGTTGATGGGGCGCATGCCGGCGGCGATCAGCCGGTCGGCCATCCATTGCGGCGAGGGGCCAACAGTGACGTTGCGGATGACACGCGCGGTGTAGCGCGGGCAAAGCTCGGCGTCGCGCACCTCCAGCTTCATCAGCTTCGCGGCGGCCGTGCCCTTCTCCTTGACGGCGATGGTGGGTGGGCGCAGCGTCTTGCCGGTGAAGGCGGCAACCTCGCGGGCGACGCCGACCATACAGAAGAGGTCGCCGCGATGGGCCTTGATATCGAGGTCAATCACCGGCTCGCCGATGACGGCGCCGAGTGGCACGCCGAGCGGCGTGTCGGGCGGCAGGATGAGGATGCCGGCATGGTCATCCGAAAGGCCCAGCTCGCGCGGCGAGCAGAGCATGCCCTGCGAGAGGACGCCCATCGCGCGCTTCTCGCCGATGGTGATCTCGCCGACCTTCGCGCCGACACGGGCCAGCGGCACCTTGTCGCGCACCTGGATGTTAGGAGCGCCGCAGACGACGCTCAGCTCCTCCGTGCCGGTGGTGACGCGGGTGGCCCAGAGGTGGTCGGAGCCTTTGATGCGCTCCTGCCAGAGAATCTGGGCGGTGACGATGCCAGGCCAGCCATAGTCCACCCGGTCCACCTCCAGCCCGGCCATCGTCAGGCGGTGGGCCAGCTCCGCGACCGGCAGCTCGACGTCAACGTAGTCTTTCAGCCAGGAATAGGGTACGCGCATGCGGTTCGCTCCACTCTCTATCTGGGGGTTAGGCTCTGGCGATAGCAACGAGGTCGGCAACGAGGCCGAACGCGGTCTGGCCGGGTCCGCCCTCGCCTTCGATGAGCGTCAGGTCTTGCATCGTGTCGGTGCGCAGCATCAACGCGGTCTCGCTGCCGGAGAGATGCGCGAAAAAGTCGGACGGCGGCAGCGCGGCCAGTCGCACGCTCGCCCGTGTGACGCCGGTAGAGTCGGAGCGGCCGGCGACGACGAGCTGCTTGAGCGTCTCGCCCGGCGCCAGCGCGGTCCGCGCGGCGCGCATCGCCTCGGCGCCCAGGCCGGAGCGGTCCACATCGCCAGGGCGGATGTCGGCGTCCATCAGGACGTTGGCGAGCACAGTCGCCTTCACCGCGCCGTCCCAGCCTTCCAGGTCGTTGCTGGGGTCGGCCTCGGCGATGCCCAGGCGCTGCGCGCCCGCGACGGCCTGCTCCAGTGTCTCGCCGGCGGCCATGCGGCCGAGGACGTAGTTGCTGGTGCTGTTGAGCAGGCCGCGAAAGCCGTGGATGGTAGTGGCGGGCAGGCATGCCTCAGCCATGCCAAAGAGCGGCGTGCCATCCATCACGGTGGACTCGAAGCGCAGCGCGACGCCATGCTCCCGCGCCAGCGCGCGCAGCTCGCGGTAGGCGTAGGCGATGGGGCCTTTGTTGGCGGTGACGACGTGCTTGCCGGTGGCCAGCGCGGCGCGGATGTGGTCAATGGCGGGCTGGCCGCTGTGCGGGTTGAGCGGCGTCAGCTCCAGCACCACGTCCGCGGGAGACTGGCGGATCAGCGCCAGCACGTCGCCGAGCAGCGGCGGGACGGGTGCGCCCACGCGACCGTCGGGCCAGGCTGTTTCGACGAGATGCGCGGCGCTGACATCTTCCTCGAAGATGACGGGGCCGGTGGAGCGCGTGACGATGCCGGTGAAGCTGAGCGTCAGGTCGTGGCGGTCGCGCAGCTCATCGGCCTTCGCGGCCAGCATCGCCGCCAGCGCGCGGCCGACGTTGCCGAAGCCCAGGCTCAGCAGGCGCAGGTGCATGGTGTGAACTCCTTCTCCGTGGTTCAATGCTCACGTGAACTGGCGCAGGAAGCGCAGATCGTTGGTGGAGAAGGCGCGGATCTCGTCAATGCCGTAGCGCAGCATGGCGATGCGCTCGATGCCCAGGCCGAAGGCGAAGCCGCGATAGACCGATGGATCGTAGCCCACGCCGCGCAGCACGCGCGGGTCCACCATGCCGGAGCCGCCCATCTCGAGCCAGCCGCTATACTTGCAGACACGGCAGCCGGCGCCGTTGCAGTTGATGCAATCAATGTCGAACTCGGCGCTCGGCTCGGTGAAGGGGAAGTAGGACGGGCGGAAGCGGACCTTGCGCTCGGCGCCGAACATCTCGCGGGCGAAGCGCTCGACCACGCCGCGCAGGTCGGCCATGGTGCAGGTCTCATCAATCAGCAGGCCCTCGACCTGATGGAAGATCGCCTCGTGGCTGGCGTCTATCGCCTCGTTGCGATAGACCTTGCCGATCACGATGGCGCGCACGGGTGGGCGCATATGCTCCATGACGTGAATCTGCATAGGCGAGGTCTGCGTGCGCAGCAAGATCTGGCCGGGCGCGATCCAGAAGGTGTCCTGCATGTCGCGCGCGGGGTGGTCGGGCGGGATGTTGAGCGCTTGGAAGTTGTAGTAGTCGGTCTCGACCTCGGGGCCGTCGTAGAGCTGGAAGCCCATCTCGCCCATGACGCGCACGATGTCGCGGATGGTCTGCGAGAGCGGGTGGACGTGCCCGCGCGGGATGACGCGGCCGGGCAGCGTCACGTCGAGGCGCTCGCGCTCCAGCGCGGCGGCGCGCTCGGCGGCGCGGAGCGCCTGGCGGCGCTCCTCCAGCAGGCGATCCAGGTCGGCCTTGACGGCATTGGCCGCCTGGCCGACGGCCTTGCGCTGATCGGGGGCGAGCTTGCCCAGCCCTTTGAGGATGCCGGTCAGCTCGCCGCGCTCGCGGCCCAGGTAGCGTGTGCGCCACTCCTCCAGCCCGTCGCCAGTCGTGACCGCCGCCAGCTCGGCTACGGCGCGCTCGCGCAGCGCGGCGAGCGCCTGTTCTTCCTGTGTCTGCGCTGTCGTCATCGTGTCTGCCTCCTCCCCGTTCGGCGGGGCTAGGTCAACAAAAAACGGCGGCCACGTCCAAAGGGACGAAGCCGCCGTGTGCGCTCCGTGGTACCACCCGCATTGAGCGCGCCGACCGCCGAAGGGATCGATCGCGCGCCCCGCTCTGTCGCCCCGCTATCGGTGGGCATCCGCTGCGCCTACGCACCAGAGCGGGTGAGATTTCCCGCCCCGGCTTCAGCCGCCGGCTCTGGAGTGAACTTCAGTGGTCTCGCGCGCGCTGGGGCTTCCAGTCGCCGGCCCCGGCTCCCTGTCCGCGCTCCTCCGCCTACTCTCTCCGTCGTCGCCATGCTGTGCTTATCGCTCGGCGTCGTGCGCCTCGCGTGCGCGGCGTTGCCGCGCTGCCTCGAATACTACCACACTCGCCGCGATGGCCGCGTTGAGCGATTCGACTTTGTTCCACATGGGGATGCCGATGCGCGCGGTGGCGAGCCGCGCCGCCTCGGGTGAGGCGCCGTGAGCTTCGTTGCCGACGATCAGCGCGGTGCGCTGGGTGAGGTCCAGGCGGTCGTAGGGTGTGTGCGCGTCTGCCTCGGTCAGCAGCGTTTGCTGGATGGTGGGGGCGCCGCCGAGCAGCTCGCCGATCGCGCGCCAGGTGAGGTCGGCGCGCACGGGCAGGTGGAAGTGCGCGCCGCTGCCGGCACGCACGACCTTGGGCGCGTAGGGATCGGCGCAGCCGGGTCCGAGCAGCACTTCGTCCACGTCGGCGGCGAGCGCGGAGCGCAGGATGGTGCCGAGGTTGCCGGGATCGCTGATGGCGTCCAGCATGAGCAGGATGGGGCGCATGCGCCCGCGGCGCTGCGCGCGCAGCCGCTCCGGCGCGAGATCGGCGATCGCGATGGATGCGACGACGCCCTGGGGCGTGCGGGTGTCGCTGGCGCGCTCGATGGCGGTGGGGGCGGCGTCGAAGGTCTGCGCGCCCGCGATGCGCGCCTCCTCGATGCGGCCGAGCAGGCGGCGGCCGGTGGGGCCGCGCTCCAGGTGGGCGGGATCGTAGACGATCAGCGGCGGGGTGAGGCGCGCGTCGAGCGCCGCCTCCAACAAGTGCGGCCCCTCGATGAGGAACGCGCCATGCTCGGCGCGGCCTTTGGGGGTATGCAGGGTGCGCAGCAGCGCGATGTGCTGGTTCGAGCCGCTGGTGATCATCGCCGCCGCTCCTCCTGAGGGTATGGGGTATGTTGTGTCAACGCGAAGACGCCGCGCGACCGATGAGGCGGTTCCGCGCGGCGTCGTACTTCGGGATGCGCCCTTACGCCTTTTGCTGATCCAGGGCTGCCCGCGCCGCTTTGGCGAGGGCGCCGAAGGCGGCGAGATCGGTGACGGCGAGGTCCGCCAGGATCTTGCGGTCCACGTCCACCTGGGCGAGCGCGAGGCCGTGGATGAGGTCGCTGTACTTGATGCCGTACATGCGCGAGGCGGCGTTGATGCGCGTGATCCAGAGCTGGCGCATGTCGCGCTTGCGGTTGCGGCGGTCGCGATAGGAGTAGCGCAGCGCGTGCATCATGGACTCACGCGCTGTCTTGATCAGCTTATGCCGCGCACCCCAATGGCCTTCGGTCCGTTTGAGAATCTTCTTGTGCTTTTTGCGGGCGGTGACGCCGCGCTTGACTCGTGGCATTGCTCTCCTCCACCCCCGGCTTCTCCGTCACGGCCTCCGGGGAGCCCGCGTCCGGCTAGATGCCGTAGGGCAGCAGCTTCTTCATCTTGAGCGAATCGCCCTTGGACATGACCGACGGCTGGCTCAACGAGCGGTTGCGGGTCGGATCCTTCTTGCGGCGATACTTGGTGCGGGCGGCTTTCATGTGCATGAACTTGCCGGTCCCGGTGGCGCGCACGCGCTTGGCGGTGGCTTTATGCGTCTTGAGCTTTTGCTTTGGCATGGTTTTTCGTCTCTCCGGCCCATTCAGGACGTTTCCGTGGGCGGCCGGGCCGACGACACGCTACACTACGCCCCTTTCGCCGCGCACCGAAGTAGTATAACATAGCCCTTTCGCGGCGCGCAAGCACTATTTTTCGCATGTCTCCCGGTCTCCCGGCGCGCGGCGTCGCGCCACCCATCCGGCGGGGCGTTAGGTCGGGCGTGATAGGATGAGGGCGAACCGCCGAGGTTGCGATCGCGGGTATCGTCGTCGCGGCGCGGGCGGGCGCGGAAGGGCAGGAGCCAGATGATTCCACGTGAGATGGTCGCGCTGATGGAGCGCCGCCGCCTGGTGGCCGAGGTACGTACCGCGTCCGCCATTCAGGCGCTTGGCGTGGTGGACGCGCTGGCGGCGGGGGGCGTCACGACCATCGAGGTCTCGCTGACGATTCCGGGGGCGCAGGAGATTCTGACACACCTGGCGCCGCGGCGCGATGTGCTGGTGGGCGCGGGGGCGGTGCTGGATCCGCGGCAGGCGACGGAGGCGATCTCGTGTGGCGCGCGCTTCATCGCGTCGCCGATCTGCGCGCAGGAGCTGATCCCGGTCTGTCGCGACGCCAACGTGGCTTGCGTGCTGGGCGCGCTCACGCCGACGGAGATCATCACGGCGCAGCGCGCGGGGGCGGAGATGGTCAAGCTCTTCCCGGCGGAGGCCATCGGCGGGGCGGCGTACGT
>JAICVS010000146.1 GCA_025935195.1 Ktedonobacterales bacterium | reverse complement strand
GGCGTGGAATGGGGGATGCGATGGCGGCTGATCAGCGTGAGGATGTTGATGATCGCGGTGCGGGCCACTGTGTTTTCTGCGCGCGCGCCGCGCTCACCGGCATTCTCGCGGAGACGGAGCACTTCATCTTGCTCGCCGATCACGCGCCGCTGGTGGAGGGCCATCTGCTGATCGTGCCGCGCCAACATGTCGCCTGCTATGGCGCGCTGCCGCCCGCGTTCGAAGCGGACTTTCTGGCTGCCAAGCGCCGGGCGGGTGAGTTCTTGCGCGCGCGCTACCGCGAGCCGATCTTCTTCGAGCATGGGGTGTTCCGCCAGACGGTCTTCCACGCGCACTTGCACGCTATCCCATTTGGCGCTGTGCGCTTCGGCGTGCGCGTGCTGGCCACCGAGCACGGCCGTCCCGTCGGCGCGCTCGACGACGTGCGCGGCTGGTATGCGGAGCGCGGCCACTACTTCTATATTGAGGAGCCGGGCGACGACGGCGAGGGCATCCACGCGGGCGTCTTTCCGCCGGAGGAAGGGCGGTACTTTCACGTGCTCGGCATGGTGCGCGCCTCGGCGGACCGGCTGGAGGGCTTCCGGCCCGCGCCGGAGCGCCGTCTCGCCGGGCAGGCAAAAGTGCGCGCGCTGATGGAGGCGTGGCGGATGCACGCCGATGCCTGAGCTGCGAGCGGCTGAAACCAAGCCTACCCCCTACTCGCCCGCTCGACGCCCGCATTCTTTGACCGACCACGACCATGCGGGCCATGCGATACAATGACGCCCGGCAGGGCGGACGGCGCATCATGCCGAACGCACCCCATACTAACTTGGGCGAGAGTGTTGGTGTTCGCTCCCTCCCCGGCATGAATGCCAGGGGTAATCCCCGACCCGGCGCGAGCGGCGAATGCTGCAACACTCCAGACCACAGCGGTATCACGTAACGCACGTTACGCGGCAAGGGAAGGGATACGATCAATGGCGATCAAGACAGTCGGCGTCGTCGGCGGCGGGCTGATGGGCAGCGGCATCGCCCAGACGGCGGCGCAGGCCGGCTACGATGTGCTGCTGGCGGAGGTCAATCAAGAGCTGCTCGACCGCGGCATGCGGCGTGTGCATGGCGCGTGGGAGATGCTTTCGGGCAAGGGCCGCATCACGGCGGATCAGGCCGCGGAGTATCGCGGGCGCATCCGCGGCACGCTGGAGCTCAACGAGTTCGCGGACCGCGATCTGGTGATCGAGGCGATTGTCGAGAACCTGGACGCCAAGCGCGCACTCTTCCGCACGCTGGACGAGATCGTGCCGGCGGGGCGCATCCTCGCCAGCAACACGTCTTCGCTGCCGATCATCGAGATGGCGGCGGTGACACAGCGGCAGGACCGCGTGGCCGGGCTGCACTTCTTCAATCCCGCGCCGGTGATGAAGCTGGTGGAGATCGTGCGCACCATCCTCACGTCTGAGGAGACGGTGAGCGAGCTGCGTGAGTTCGCTACCACACTTGGTAAGACGCCGGTCGTCGCCAAGGATACCGCCGGCTTCATCGTCAACTTCCTGCTGATCCCATACATGCTTTCGGCGATCCGCATGTACGAGAACGGGCTGGCGACGATGCGCGACATTGACAGCGGCATGAAGCTGGGCTGCGGCTACCCGATGGGTCCGTTCGAGCTGCTGGACTACGTCGGCCTCGACACCACGCTCTACGCCGCCGAGCAGATCTACAAGGAGAACCCCGATCCGGCCAACGCGCCGCCGACGCTGCTGCGCCGCATGGTGCAGGCGGGGCGCTACGGCAAGAAGAACGGCAAGGGGTTCTACAATCTGGACGAGACGAGCGGCGCCCGCTAGCGATTGAAATCGCGCCTGGAGGGCCGGCGGCCGCGAAGTCCGCCGTCGCGGACTCCGGATCGGCAAGCGAAGCAATTGGTAATAGCGCATCATGGCTGGAGAACAGGCGCGTCGGCATACATGCCCCGCGGAGCGCGGACGCGCCGCCGTGATCTGGCAGTGGCGGGCGGCATGGCAAACAAAGAGGAAGTGGAGCGCCCATCCGCGCGCTCCATGGGAGGCACATCATGGCAGTTCAAGATCGCGATATCGTCGTGCTGGGCGGCGCGCGGACGCCCTTCGGCACCTTCATGGGATCGCTCAAAGACGTGTCGGCTATCGAGCTGGGCGCTGTCGCCGCCAAGGAGGCGCTGAAACGTTCGGGTGTGGACGCGAAGGATGTGGATCAGGTCGTCTTTGGCAATGTGATGCAGACCAGCAAAGACGCGATCTATTTCGCGCGCCACGTCGCGCTCAAAGCGGGAGTGCCTATCGAGACGCCAGCGCTGACGGTCAACCGGCTCTGCGGCTCCGGCTTGCAGGCGGTCGTCAGCGCCGCGCAATCGCTGCTGCTGGGCGAGGGGACGGTCGCGCTGGTGGGCGGCGCGGAGAACATGACGCAGGCGCCGTTCGTCATTCGCGGCGCGCGCACCGGCCTGAATCTGGGCGAACACCAGCTCGAAGATTCGCTCTGGGAGGGGCTGGTGGATAGCTACTGCGGGCTGGGCATGGCGCACACCGCCGAGAATCTGGCCGAGCAGTACGGCCTGGACCGGCAGACAGTGGACGCCTACGCCCTGCGCAGCCAGGAGACGGCGCGGCACGCCCAGCAGCAGGGCTGGCTCGCCGAGGAGATCGTGCCGGTGACGGTCAAAGATCGCAAGGGCAAAGAGGGAACGGTTGACCGCGACGAGGGCATCCGCGAGACCTCGCTGGAGGCGCTGGCAAAGCTGCCGCCGCGCTTCAAAGCAGACGGCGTGGTGACGGCGGGCAACGCCAGCGGCATCAACGACGCGGGGGCGGCGTTGGTGATCGCGACGAGCGCGGCGGCGCGCGAGCGCGGGCTGAAGCCGCTGGCGCGGCTGGTCGCGTGGGGCATCGTCGGCGTGGATCCGCGCGTGATGGGCATCGGCCCGGCGCCGGCCATCCGCCAGGCGCTCAAGCGCGCCGACCTGACGCTGGATCAGTTGGATCGTGTCGAGGTGAACGAGGCGTTCGCCGCGCAATACCTGGCGGTGGAGAAAGAATTGGGGTTGGAGCGCGACAAGACCAACGTCAACGGCGGCGCGGTCTCGCTGGGCCATCCGCTGGCGGCCAGCGGCGCGCGGCTGGCGCTGACGCTGATCGCTGAGTTGCGCCGGGGCGGCATGCGCTACGGCGCGGCCTCGCTCTGCATCGGCGGCGGCCAGGGCATCGCGGCGATCTTCGAGGCGCTGTAGCTCCTCACCCCCGGCCCCCTCGCCCCCTCGCCCCGTGGGGCGAGGGGGCGCCAGAGCGCGCCCGTGCGCCTGTGCGCCCGTGGCGGGCGGTTGTCCTGTGTTGCTCGGAGGGCGCGAAGTGGCGGCGCGAGCGGATACGATACGGTTTCACCGCGGCGTAGGTGGAGTGATGGATGCGGGACCAGGAGGTGATGGCAGGCCGATGCGTGAACCGCCGAACATTCCTGTGGAGAGCCTGCGCGCCTGTCTCCGGGAGCAGTATGACCTCGCGGCCGTCACGCTGGAGTTTCTGCCGCGCGGGCGGGATTATGACGCCGGGGTGTATCGGGTGGTGAGCGAGCAGGGGGTGGCCTATCTGCTCAAAGTCACGTCGCGACCGCTCTCCGCGGCGAGTCGCCTGGTTCCGCGCGCGCTCCACGATCAGGGGATCACGGCGGTTGTGGCGCCCGTTGCCACGCGGAGCAACGCCTTGTGGACGCAGCTCGCGGGGTGGACCGTGATCGTCTACCCGTGGATAGCTGGGGAGAGCAGCCTGACGGGGATGACGCCCGCGCTGTGGCGGGAGACCGGCGCCGTCTTCAAGCGCATTCACCAGGCCTGGCTGCCGCCCGACGTCTCCTCGTCACTGCGCAAAGAAACCTTTGATCCGAGCGCGTATGCCCGCTGGGTGCGCGCATTCGAGGCTGAACACCCGCACGGGCGAGACGGGCGAGACGGCGAGAGTGAGGCCGTGTGTGCGCTGCGCGCCGCGTGGGTGGCGCATCAGCCCACGATTCACATGGTCGTCACGTCGCTGGAAACGCTGGCGGCGGCGCTCCAGTCGCGCTCACTCCCCTACGTCATCTGTCACGCGGATCTGCATGCGGCCAATCTGCTGCGCGATGCGGCGGGGCGTGTGTTCGTGATTGATTGGGATGAGGTGATGCTGGCGCCTAAAGAGCGCGATTTCATCTTCGTGCGTGAACCCCAGGCGGCCGCGTTTTGGGATGGGTATGGAGAGCGCGCGATTGATTGGGTCGCGCTCACCTACTTCCGCTGGGAGCGGGTCGTGCAGGATCTGATCGAAGACGCGCGGCTGGTGGTCTTCAGGGACGATCTGGGGGAAGAGAGCAAGGCCGACGCCGCCCAGGCGTTTGCCGCCACCTTCGCGGCGGGCAACAACCTCGCCGCCGCCTACGCCGCCGCGGCACACCTGCCCGGCGACCTCAACATCCCCACCACGGTCGGATCGTGAGACCGCGGCAGTATCAGCAGGCCGGCGAGGCGAACTCGGGGCGGAACGTGGCGAAGATCGCGTCTTCCTGCCGCTGCATGGCCGGCGGATCGGACGGATCGAGGTAGACGAGCGTGTAGATCGTGCCGTTGTCGCTGTAGAAGCCGAGGTTGCGCGCGCCGCCCTCCGTCCTGAAGGCCGAGACGCGCAGGCCGGCGATCGTCGCCTTCCGGTCAATCGCGCAGCCCGATTGGATCGCCTCGCTGTCGGCGTTGTCGTCCTCAGAGATGAGCAGCGTCTGCCGTCCGCCGGGTGGCGAGAGCCAGACGCGGGTGCGCGAGGCGCCGGCTGTGGCCGACGACGCGGGCGTGAAGTCGCGGGACTCCACCCAGTCCGCCGGATGCGCGATGCTGAAGTGCGGGCCGTACGCGACGGCCCAGCCGGCGGGCACGTGCGCCGGCGCGGGAGGATGCGCCGTGCCCGGCGTCGGTGAGAGCGCGCCGGTGGAAGCGCCGCCAGACGCGCACGCGGCGAGGGCCAGCAGCAGCAATAGGAGCGTAGCGAGTGGAACGCGACGCTGGTAGGCCGGACGCATCGCATCAACCCCTTTCCCCACTGCGCCGATCACGTCTGAATCTCGTCTCTGCGCACTTGACCGCACCACTATAGGCGAAGACATCTGCTCCGTCAATGACGGGATTCGTTGTGCGGGTGCGGGTATGCCGCGGGCGAAGCGGAAGGGAGAACCGAGGCCGGCCAGTGTGGTACGGTATGCACTTGCCAAGAGAGGTCGAGAGCAAGAAAGCAGGGCGCACTATGGACTGGAAGCTTGAGCTGGTGATCATCCCGGTGTCCGATGTGGACCGCGCGAAGGCATTCTACACGGAGAAGGTGGGGTTCCATGCGGATCACGATCAGCGAGTGAGCGAGGGGCTGCGCTTCGTGCAACTGACGCCGCCCGGCTCGGCGTGCTCGATTGCGTTCGGCGAGGGCCTCACGGATGCCGCGCCCGGTTCCGTGCGCGGCTTGCAGATGGTGGTCGCCGATATTCACGCCGCGCATGCGGAGCTGGCCGGTCAGGGCGTGGAGGTCAGCGAGGTGCGGCACCTGGCGTGGGGATCGTTCGTGTATTTCAGCGATCCCGACGGCAACCGCTGGTCGGTGCAGCAGTTGCCAGTGCGCGGCTGACGCTCGGGCAACCTCCCCCGGCGCGCTAGAAGGTGCGGCGGGGGACGCGCTGCCCCTCCTCTTTCAGGCGCGCGAGAAAGACCTCGATGTCGTGGGCGGAGAGCAGGCGCGAGAGCGCCGCGCCCCAGGCGTACAGCCCGCGCTGGCGCCGCTCGTTGCCGAGCAGGCGGATGCGGAATGCGCCGTCGAAGCGCACGAACACGCGCAGCAGACGCGGGCGCTGCCCGCCCTCGTAGAGCCGGCGGTGCGCGGCGGCGAACGCCTCCGTCACGGCCTCCGGCGGCTTGCCGGCCTGCTCCGCCTCGTTCAGCGCCATGAAGGCCGCCTCCTCCGCTCGCGCCAGCTCGCGCAGGCGCGTGTCACGCGCATTGCGCAGGATGCAGCGCGCGGTGTAGCCGCGGCGCGGCGCGCTGGCCGTCGGCAGCCCATGCTCGCTGATGTCGGTCAGGGCGCTGATCTCCAGCGCCGTATCACGCCCGGCCTCGACGCGCATCAGGCTCGTGTATGCCAGCTCCATGCCCGATGCCCGCCGCCGCTTGCGCCTCGCCGGTAACGCGGCGGCAACCGCATCCAGGTTGAGCCGCACGTCGCCGGGTAGGATCGCCTTCTCCGGCACGCCCGCCGCGCGCTCGCCGATGTAGCGGTTGCCGTGCGCGCCCGCCGTGAGCGCGTCCCATGCGACCGTCGCGATGGAAGACTGTCGCAGCGCCACGTCGCGCAGCTTGGTGTAGGCCGCGTGCGGACCGAGAATGTCGCGCGACTCGCGCACGAGGTTCAAGACGAAGAGGAACTGCGCCAGCTCCAGCGCGAACGCCGTCGCGACTGGATTCCCGCCGGCCGGCGTGTTGTTCAGCGCCGCCGCGAGGGCGCGGCGCTCCTCGTGTGGGCGGCGCGCGAGCACGGCATGCGCCGCTTCGGTCACGCCGTCGTAGTAGGTGACGCGGATGACCTCCACATCCTGGGCGGAGACGAGCAGCGGCAGCACGATCTCGATGTCCTCGTGAAACTCGCGAATGGTGGTGGAGATGCGCGGCAGCAGCACGACCACGGCGATGGCGGCGAGCGCCAGGCAGATGGTCGCGAGCCCGAGCAGTTGTGAAGGTTCCAGCGCCTGCGTGAGCAGCGAGCTGCCCAGGTTGATCGCCAGCCCCAGCAGTGTCGAGATCAGCACCACGGTTACGAGCAGCTCACCCGCCCGCCCGCGCGCCGCGCGTGTCTCCTCGCGCAGCGTCGGCTCGCCGTGTCCCCCGTCCTCACCCATGTCGCGCACCCCCTCGCTCCCCTCGCCACGCCAAACGATGCCGCCGCGCCGCGCAGTATACCATGCCGCCAGCGGACGGCCAACGGCCAGGCGATCCATTGTGATATGTTATTCATCTTGCTTCTTCGCTCAGCAGAAACGCGAGGCAATGTCGTGAAGCTCTATCGCTTCGACGCGAGCGCCGGCCACCCCATCACAGCGTTCGGCAGCGAGAACGTGATCATGTCGGGCATCCAGCGCGTCGCGAATGGCGCGCTCCAGATCGGCTGCATGTACATCGGCACGCGGGGCGTCGTCGGCTCCCACCAGGCGACCACGCGACAGCTCTTCCTCGTCGTCGAGGGCGCGGGCTGGGTGCGCGGTGAGGGCCTAGATGGATCGGATGGCGCGCGGCGGCACCCCGTCACGCCGGGGCAGGCGGCGTTCTGGGAGGCTGGCGAGTGGCACGAGTCCGGCTCGGACTTCGGCATGACGGCGATCGTGCTGGAGGGTGAGGGGATCGATCCAGGCCAGTTCATGCGCGAAGAGCCGCTGCCATGATCTCGTTCGACGCCGGCCTGGGAGCGTTCAACTACCGCGCGGCGGCCGTCTGCATCCACGACGGGCACGCGCTGCTGCACAAATTCGTCGGGGACGACTTCTGGGCGCTGCCTGGCGGGCGTGTCGAGTTCGGCGAGACGGCCGAGCGCGCGGTGGCGCGCGAGCTGCGCGAAGAGCTGGGCGCGCAGCAGCAGCCGCGCGTGGAGCGGCTGCTGTGGGTGGTCGAGAACTATTTCACGCACCAGGGCACGCGCAACCACGAGTTGGGACTGTATTATCTGGTTTCGTTCGCGCCGCGTGCCGCCATCTACGACACGACGCACGAGCACATCGGCAGCGAGGACGGCGGCGACTACCACGGCCCGCCGCTGAAACTGATCTTTCGCTGGTTCCCGCTCGATGCGCTGGCCGGCGAGCGCATCTACCCGACGTTCCTGCGCGAGCGGCTGCGCGCGCTCCCCACGGCTGTCGAGCACATCGTCCACGTCGATCCAAGCGAATAGGGCACTGAACTGGCGTGCCGGCATACCCTCAGGCGCGGGCTGGCTGGCGATTGAAAGCGCGCCTGGGGGCCGATGGCCGGCGAAGTCCACCTACGTGGACTGGAGAAGCGGCGCGGTTCCAGGCCAACACGTCACGCGCCTATCCGTATAGCTATTGTCCCCATACGCACATCGCCACGACGTGCTATAATAGTGTCGGTACGCGACGTGCGTATACAACATTGAACGCCGCCACCCTTGACATTGGGTGGATGGTGCGGCATAATAAGGTGTAGATGTGGCGTATGGAACAACACAATACTTCCAGCGCGTGGCACATCACCTACCACTTCGTCTGGCGTCCGATGCGCGCGAAGGCCTGTTTGGAGGGCGAGATCGCGCGGCGGCTGGAGGAGCTGATTCGTGAGCGGGCGCAGGGGCAAGAGTACGCTCCCGTGACGTTGATCGTGCTGCCGGACCGTGTGTATCTGGCGGCCGCGGCCCCGCCGACGCTCGCCCCGCACTCCATCGTCTGCCAGGTGAAGGCCTACACCTCACGCGTCTTACGTGAGGAGTTTCCGGAGCTGACGCGAATCCCCAGCCTGTGGACGCGGGCCTACCTCGTCATGGCGGGGGATGCGATTGATGCCGAGGAGGTGCTGCAACGCTTCGAAGAATCGCAGCCGCGTAGGCGGCCACGCGGCCGGCCGCGCAAGAGCGCGCCAGCCGGCGAGGGCGACGGCGACGAGCCGTTGCGCTTCGTGTAGCGGTCCCGGCCTCGCCGGGCGCGACACGACCACACCAACCAATTCAACCCCTGGAGAGATAGACAAAACATGCCCAAGTGTGAACGCTGCAAGCAGAACGATGCCCGCGTGCGCTTCGATGCCGTGGTGAACGGCCGGCGCGAGCAGCATTTCTTCTGCCGCGAGTGCGCCGAAGAGCTGATGAGCGAGCAGATGGGCCAGATGGGCGGCCCCGCCGATGGCCTCGGCGGCAGCCCGTTCGGCTCGCTGTTCGGCGGCAACGCTGGCGCTGGCGCCGGTGCGGGCGGCCCGTTCGGCTTCGCGCCGCAGGGCAACGCCGCTACCGCCACCCGCCAGAAGAGCGCCGATAAGCATAGCAAGACTCCGGCGCTCGACCAGTTCGGCCGCGATCTGACCAACGACGCCCGCGAGGGTAGGCTGGACCCGGCGGCCGGGCGCGACCGCGAGATCCGCCGCGTGCTGACGGTGCTGGGCCGGCGCCAGAAGAACAATCCGGTGCTGATCGGCGAGCCGGGCGTCGGCAAGTCCGCCATCGTGGAGGGCATCGCCCGCCGCATCGTCGAGGGCAACGTTCCCGCGACGCTGCGCAACGCGCGTGTCGTCTCGCTCAGCATGGGCGGGGCGGTCGCGGGCGCGATGTTCCGCGGCCAGTTCGAGGAGCGCATCAAGGCCATCCTCGAAGAGGTGCGGCAGAACCCGGAGATCATCCTGTTCATTGACGAGCTGCATACGGTCGTCGGCGCGGGCAACGCCGAGGGCGCGGTGGGCGCGGCTGATCTCTTGAAGCCAGCGCTGGCACGTGGCGAGTTGCGCGCGATTGGCGCGACGACGCTCGACGAGTATCGCAAGCATATCGAGAAGGACGCCGCGCTGGAGCGCCGCTTCCAGCCGGTGCTGGTGAATGAGCCATCCGCCGAGGAAGCCATCGCCATGCTGCAAAAGGTGCGCGAGAACTACGAACTGCACCACGGTGTCCGCATCTCGGATGAGGCCATCGAGGCGGCGGTGAAGCTCTCCGACCGCTACATCAATGATCGCTTCTTGCCGGATAAGGCCATCGACGTGATGGACGAAGCGGCTTCCGCCCTGCGGCTGGAGGCCATCGAGAACGGGCTGATTGGCCCGGAAATGGTCAGCGTTTTGGAGCGCGAGCTTGCCAGCATCGCCGCGCAGAAAGAGGCGGCTGCCCTCGCCGAGGATTACGAGAAGGCGGCAAAGCTGCGCCAGAACGAGTTGAAGGCGCAGAAGCAGCTTGACGAGGCGCGGGGCAAGGCGGGCGACATCCCGACGATGATCGTGACGCCCGCCGATATCGCAAAGGTCGTCGAGGGCTGGACCAGCGTACCCGTCACCCAGATGCTGGAGACGGAGCGCGAAAACCTGCGCCACCTGGAAGACGATCTGAGCAAGCGCGTGATTGGCCAGAAAGAGGCCATCGGCGCGGTTTCGCGGGCCATCCGGCGCTCGCGGGCGGGCCTGAAGGATCCGCAGCGGCCGATTGGGTCGTTCCTCTTCATGGGGCCGACCGGCGTCGGTAAGACCGAGTTGGCCAGGGCGCTCGCCGCGACGATGTTCGGCAGCGAGGAGAATATCATCCGGCTCGATATGTCGGAGTATATGGAGTCGCACACCGTTTCGCGCCTGTTCGGTAGCCCTCCGGGGTATGTTGGACACGACGAGGGCGGCCAGTTGACCGAGCAGGTGCGGCGGCGCCCGTATAGCGTCATCCTGTTCGATGAGATCGAGAAGGCGCATCCAGAGGTC
>JAICVS010000192.1 GCA_025935195.1 Ktedonobacterales bacterium | reverse complement strand
GGGCGCGAGGCGGCATGCGCGTGTGCGCCGCAAAGCGGGGCAAACGCCGCTATCCCTCTGATGCCGTGCTATTCGTCTCAGCTTCGCCCGCACGCAGCGCGTGGAGCAGCGCCGAGCGGAGCAGCTCGATGGCCACCTGATTCTGCCCGCCTTCCGGCAAGATGATGTCGGCGTAGCGTTTGGTCGGCTCGACGAAGGCCAGGTGCATCGGCCGCACCGTCGCCAGGTATTGGGCGACGACGCTTTCCACACCGCGCCCGCGCTCGCGCACGTCGCGCTCCAGCCGGCGGATGAAGCGCAGGTCCGCGTCGGTATCCACGAAGACTTTGACGTCGCAGAGCGATCGTAGGCGCGCGTCCACGTAGATCAGGATGCCCTCGATCAGCAGCACCGGCCGCGGCTCGATGCGCACCGTCGCCGCCGCGCGGGCATAGGCGGCGAAATCGTAGACTGGCCGCGCGACCGGACGGCCCGCCAGCAGCTCGCGGGCATGCTCCAGCAGCAGCGCGGTTTCAATCGCGTCTGGGTGGTCCCAGTTGATGCGCGCGCGTTCGGCGTCGGAGAGGTGGCTGTACTCGCGGTAGTAGGCGTCTTCCGGCAGCACGGCCACACGCTCCGGCCCCACCGCTTCGATGATCGCGCGCGCGACCGTCGTCTTGCCCGCGCCCGTCCCACCCGCCACGCCCACCACCAGCGGCGCATGCTGGATCAACCCGGCCATGCTGCCCTCGCTTCGCGGCCATCACGCGCGCGTCGCGTCTGGTCCGCTTCGCCTCAGTCTATCTCACGTCTGCCCATCGCGCGTCGCGGGTTCGTCTACGATGCGCAGATACGCCGGCGGCACGGCATCTACCAGCCAGACGCCATTCTCCGAGCGGAAGAAGGTGTAGCCATCGCGGCGCATCGCGGGCGCGTCTACGGCGAAGACTACCGGCCGCCCGTGGCGACGGCCCACCGTCACGGCTGTCGCTACGTCGGGCGAGAGATGGATGTGATGCCGCCGCATCTTGCGCAGCCCCTCATGCTGGATTGCCGGAACCGCGCCCGCGCCCGTGCCGTGGTAGAGCGTTGCGGGCGGGTCGCGCGGCTCCAGCTCCAGATCCACTGGCACGCTATGCCCCTGGCTGGCGCGAATGCGTGTTCCCGACTCGTCGAACGCGAAACGCTGTTTGTTGTTGCGCGCCACCACCTCGTTCAGCTCGGCCCGTTTGAGCGGCATTCCCGCCCGCGCGCAGGCCGCCAAGAGCGCCTCCACCGTCACCCATCCGCCCGGCGTGAGCGCCAGCCCGATGCGCCCCGGCTGGTGACGCAGATGCTTGCTGAGGAAGCGGCTCACGCGCACCAATCGCCCTTCATACATGCTCGACCTCCGCCCTCGCTCTGTTCCCGCTCCGCTCGTCATCGTCGCCGTTGCTATCGTACCGTATCGTACCGTATCGCCCCGCTTGCCCACGCGCCCGCGAAGCGGTACACTCGTCGCAAGCTCCGCGTAGCGGACGCCCTCGGCCATCAACGGCCGGTGAACAGGCAGCGGACGCCCGCGAAAGTGAGCGCAGCACATGCAACAGCAGCAGCCGGCTCCGGCCACCGAGATCGAGACCTACGCGCCCGCGACGCCCGCGACGCATCCGCCGCTGGTCATTCTCAATCCGGCTGGCGCGAATGGCCGTGCCGCGCGGCTGCGGCCACTGATCGAGCGCGGCCTGCTGGGCGGGCGCGGCGAGCTGGTGCTGACCGGCGCGCCGCGCGATGGCGAGCGGCTGGCCCGCGAGGCGGCGCTGGCCGGCCGCGATGTGGTGGCCGTCGGCGGCGATGGCACGGTGGCTGAGGTCGGCAACGGCCTGCTCTCGTCTGGACGGCGCGTCTGCCTGGGCATCGTTCCCTGCGGCACCGGCAACGACTACGCCCGCGAGACGCTCAGGCTGCCCAAAGACCCGGCTCGCGCGCTCGACATTGCCCTCACCGGCGCTCCCGCCAGCCTCGATGCTGGTGAGGTCAACGGCCGCTACTTCCTCAACTCGCTCGGCGTCGGCATTGACGCCAATATCGCCCATGCCGCCGAGCGCCTCAAGCGCTATCCACTCATGCGCGGCCAGACGCTCTATTGGACGGCCAGCCTGACCGAGCTGCTGTTCCACTACGACCGCTGCCCGCAGCTCACCGTCCAGGCCGACGACGCGCCGCCGGAACATCGTCTCTACGCGCTCGCCGCCGTCAGTCTCGGCCCCACCTACGGCGGCGGCTTCCGCATCAACCCCGGCGCCGATCCCAGCGACGGGCTGCTCGACCTCTGCACCGTGCGCAAACCCAGTCAGCGCCGCGCGCTGCAACTGCTGCCGATGATCGAGAAGGGCCGGCACCTCGACCAGCCTGAGGTCCAGCATCTGCGCGTGCGCCGTGTCAGTATGCGGGCGGATCATCCCATCCACGCGCACCTGGACGGCGAGGTGATCGCCGCCGAGCGCTTCGAGGCGCGCATCATCCCTGGCGCGCTGCTTGTGCGTCGCGGCGGTTAGGGGCTAGGCGAAGATGCTCGTGCCGGCCCAGGCGGGTTGACGCCGCCGGCCACCTCCTCTAGAATGGCAGCGCGCTGCCCGGTATGCGCCACACCAGAGGGAAGGGGGTACGACCGATGCGCGTCGCGCCTCGTCTCCTATCCCATCTCTTGCCGCGAGCGCTGATGCCGGCGGCGGTTCGCGCTCTGCCGCGGCGCGTCGCGCGTGTGGCGGCGCGTCGTGGGGGGTACGAGCTGGGTGCGGCGGTCCAGCGGTTCAGCCGCGATCTGGCGGCGCTGCGCGATCAGGATGGTGTCGTAGACCTCGTGCTCGACGGCCTGTGCGCGACGCTGGCGCTCTCCGGCATCGCCTTCCTCGCGCTGCCGGAAGGCCCGGACGAGCCCATTCTGCGCGTCGTGGAGGCGGGCGATCTGCGCGCGCGCGGCCACTACGCGACGGCGTCCGGCCAGCGTGAGGTTCTGCGTGGCCTGGCGAGGTTAGATGCCGTGGCTCTGGGTGCGCCGGCCGCGCCGCTCATGCTCGATCCCTGGCCCGGATGCGCCGCGCTCACCAGCATCGGCAACAGCGGCGCGGGTGAGGGGCTGGCGCTGCTGATCATCGGGCGTAAGCGCACGGGGGCCGCGCTGCGCCGCAACGACCGCGCCCTGCTCGTCACCGTGGCGCACCAGGCGGCTACCGCGCTGGCGAACGCGCGGCTGGTGGCAGGGCTTCAGACCTCGCTCGCGCAGGTGCGCATCTCCACCACACAGCTCGTGGAGGCGCGCGCTGAACAGCGCCTCTTGCTGCGCGAGCTGGTGGACGCCGAGGAGCGCCAGCGCGCCGCGCTCGCACACGACCTGCACGACGACGCGCTGCAAGAGGTGCTCTATCTCATCCGCCACGCCCGCCTGTGCATCGAGCTGGCCCAGCACGCGGAACGGACGGCGGTCGTCCGGGCGCGTGTGGATGAGATGCCACAGGGCGGCCTGGGAGGCGGCGCGGCCCAGGATGGGTCGCGCGCGTTCGGCGCGGGCGCGGGCCGGCTGACCCAGGAGCTGCGCCACATCGCGGAGCGCGCTGAATTGGCCGAGCAGCGGCTGCGCGCGCTCTACCAGGGCCTCTATCCGGCGCTGCTGCCGGCGCTTGGCCTGCCCGCCGCTTTGGAGGAGCTGGGGCGGGAGCTGTCTATCAGCGGCGATGTCTCCATCGAGGCTGACTGCACGGCCGAGGCGCGGGAAGCGGCGCTGGGGCTGGATGGCGAGGCGGCGCTCCACGTCTATCGCATCGCGCAGGAGGCGCTGCGCAACGCCGACAAGCACGCCGCGGCGCGCACGGCCACGCTGCGCCTCACGCTCGCTGCCGCGATTCCGCCCATACGTCCCACACGTCCCAGCTGGCACTTAGACGCCAGGCGCGTGCTGCTGTTGGAGGTGGAGGATGACGGCCGGGGCATCGCGCTGCCGATTGACTACGCGGCGCTGCTGCGTCAGGGCCACCTGGGGCTGGCGGGCATGCGTGAGCGCGCGGAGCGCCTCGGCGGCGGCCTCGCCTTCGCGGCGCGACCGGAGGGCGGCACCCGCGTCGCGCTGCTGCTCCCCCTGGCGGACGTTGCCGTTGAGCGTGCGGCATCTGGCGCGCGGGAGCTTCATCTCTGATGCAACAGGTAACAGAGAGAGACGACGCACCTAGGCACATAGGCGAGGCAAAAAGGAGGGATACTCGTGTCTGAGCATGCGCTGCCCGCCGCTGGCGGGGGCACGGAGGCCATCCGCATCGTGCTGGTGGACGATCATACCGTCATGCGTGCGGGAACGCGGCGCATCCTCGAAGACGAAGCGGACTTTCGCGTCGTCGGGGAGGCGGCGGACGGGGAGGATGCCCTGCGGCTCGCGCGCACCCATACGCCCGATGTCGTCGTGCTCGATATCGCCCTGCCCGGCATGGACGGCGTGAAGGTCTGCCAGATGTTGCGCGCCGAGCACCCCGGCATGCGCATCCTCATTCTCACGGGGCACGACAACGCCGCGCTGGTGCGCACGCTGCATGCCTTCGGCGCGGCGGGCTATCTGCTGAAGTCGGCCGCGCCGCATGAGCTGGTGGCGAGCATCCGCGATGTACACAGCGGCCGCCCCGCGTACGGCGAGCATGCGCGCAGTGTGCTGGCGGAGCTTGCGCCGGGCGATCCGCTGCATCCGACGCGCAAGGAGCTCGAGGTGCTACGACTCGTCGCCAGTGGCAAAAAGAACCGCGAGGTGGCGGAGGAGCTGCATCTGAGCGTCAACACGGTCGAGTATCACCTGCGCAACCTGTTCATCAAGCTCGGCGCGTCCTCGCGCGCGGACGCGCTGATGCGGGCGCAGCGGTCGGGATGGCTCGACAGCCGCGACGCGCTATGCTAAGATGGCGCCACTTCGGGCGGGGTGGGCGCTGGGCCGGGTGGAAGGTGCGGATGTCGCGGATGGCGGGATGTCTGGAGCGCCTGTACGCGCCGGTGGGCGAGGGGGAGAGTGTATGGCGGATTGGCAGGTTGAGCTCGAATCACTCCTCTCTCAGTTGCACGTCAGCCTCGACGGCGCGGTGGACGCGGCGGCGCCGGTCGCGGGCATGGCTGGCAGCGACGGCGCGGCGTCCGCAGCTACGGATGAAGCCGATAGCGATATCCCCTGGACGCTCGGCCCACTGACGGCGGAGGAGCTGCCCGCCGACGGCGAGGAGGTGAGCGCCGTCCGCGACGAGATCGCGGCTACGGTGCGCCAGGTCGTCCATCTGGCGCACACGGGCCGCATGGAGAGCGCGCTGCGCGATGATGTCGCCTTCGTCTTGCAGGCGCTCACGCGGCCCCGCCCGGCGGGCAGCACACGCCGCGCGAACCGGGCGCGCGAGACCGAGGCGCAACAGGAATGGCAGCTCGCCACCGCCGCGGCCGTCCTGCGCTTCTGCCGCCTCGTGCTGCGGCTCACCAACGCGCTCTCCAGCGAAGCGGAATGCTAACGGAATCCCGCCGACGCGCGCCGTTTGTCTCGCGCATGTCACCCCAGTGTCCGACGCGCCTTCCCATGTTGCTGGTTGCCGCGCTATTGTAAGATGGTCATCTAACATGTATGCAGAGCGGACGGGCTCGCCTCGCTTGCGCCGCGCCCGTCCCATAGAGAGAGAGCAATCGTGCGCCGGAAGAATATCGCTCAGGCAACCGACATCGGGCTGGCGTTCGTCGTGCTGGTGTGGGGGTTCTCGCCTACGCTGTTCAAGGTCGTCTTCACGGAGATGCAGCC
This sequence comes from Ktedonobacterales bacterium, assembly GCA_025935195.1. Classification (GTDB taxonomy): domain Bacteria; phylum Chloroflexota; class Ktedonobacteria; order Ktedonobacterales; family JADMIN01; genus JAICVS01. The sequence goes on along the minus strand of JAICVS010000192.1, from coordinate 1,708 downwards.
GCTGGCGTTCGTCTTCCTGCGCTTCCTGGTGCTCAGCGCGTTCGCGCTGCTCGTGTTGGCGGTGCGGGGCGCGCGGGGCGGGCGGGCGTGGCGCATCCGTCGCGGCGACATCGCGGCGCTGGTTCTCTCTGGGCTTTCCGGCTATGGGCTGTACCAGCTCTTCTACATGATCGGCCTCGCTCACACCACCGTCTTCGCGTCCGCGCTGCTGGTCGCCACCGTCCCGGTGTGGTCGGTGGTGTTGCTGGCGCTGCTGCGCGCCGAGCGTGTGCATCCGACGCAGTGGCTCGGTATCGCGGTCAGCCTGGCCGGTGTGGCGTGGTTCCTGCTCGCCGCGCCCACACACACGGCCGAGGTCACACTCAGCCGCCCGCTGACGGCCGGCGACATGGTTCTCGGCGGCGTCCTCTCGCTCGGCGCGGCGGCGCTCTTCGCCGTCTATGGCATCGTCAACAAACGGCTGGCGCCCACGTACTCGCCGCCGGAGCTGATGTGCTATACGCTCTGCGTCGGCACGCTGGCGCTGGCTCCGTTTGGTATCCCGGCGCTGCTCAGTCAGAACTGGCAGGCCGTGACGTGGCACACGTGGGTGATCCTGCCCTATTCCGTGCTCTTTCCCATTTACATAACGTACTCGATCTGGAATTGGGCCATCGGCGTGCGCGGCGTCGGCTATGTCACGCTCTATAGCTACGCGGTGCCGATCATGGGCGGCGTGATCGGCTTCCTGCTGCTGCACGAGGCGCTCACACCAACGCAACTCGCCGCGGGCGCCATCGTGCTGGCGGGCATGCTGGTGGCGCGCTGGGGAGTGATGCGGGCGGCGACCACCGGCGCGGTATCTGTCAACGCGGGGATGCCGGCGGCCAAAGCGGGCGAGGCGCGGATGTCACCGCCGGGCGCTCCCGCTCCCATACCCGCGCCGGCACGGGGAGCCATGCCATCGGCTCCAGCGGGGCCGCGTCCGCCGTCCACAATCCGGTGAGCGGTGGCGCGTCGCCGGGGGCATGCTGAGCAGGTGGTGCGGAACCGTCCAGATAGTCGCTCAGATCGTTCAGATAGCCGCGCAGCCGATCTGGCAATCTCAGCCCCATAGCTGGCGCACCTCTCATCATACCGAATGCGGGGTAAGGGTGTTGGTGTGCGTACCTTCCTGGCATAAATGCCAGGGGTAATCCCAGCGCCAGAGCGGTCGTGGCAATCACTCAGGACGAACTGGTATCACCTGGAAGGATAGCCGCTACCGATGAGGCAGTCGTGAGGATGGGCTGAATCCTGGTTAAGAACCGGCGTGTGTTGCCGCCGCGGCCAGCACCGCGCACACGAGCGTTTCGTCCTCGCTCGGCTGGACAGTGCGCGGGTCCAGCAGCAGGCGGTCGCGAGAGACGCGGGCGACCACCGCCGGCTCACCCAGGCGCAGCCGCGCCGCAAGCGCGCCCGCGTCCAACCCGTCAGGCGCGTCGCTCGCCTGAATCGCGCAGAGCACGGTCGGCAGCGTCTCACCGGGCAGCGATCCGCCGCCGATGGTGGATTCGCCCTCGACCACCACCGCCGCCAGCCCGTGCGCCCGCAGCGCCTCGGCCCAGGCTTCCGCGCGCCGGCGCAGCGCGGCCAGCGGCGCGGCCAGCGCCCGCCACACCGGCACCTCGTGCGTCGCGAGGCCCCGCGCGTGCTGGCGCAGTGTCGCCTCCAGCGCCGCCAGCGTCAG